>JAKITG010000158.1 GCA_021648195.1 Flavobacteriaceae bacterium
CGAGTACTCAAATGCAACAATATCCAACTTCGGATGACCTCAATGGCAGTCTTACCAATAAAAAGGGCTAATTGCGCAAAGAGAATGAGGTAAATAAAATGTACATCTTGGTTTTGAATACCAACATCTACAACACTTTGTGTTAAAAACGGAAAGACAACTTGTAGTAAACTTGCCGCAAGTAAGCCAATAACGAGTTGCCAAATAAAGCGCTTGTATTTAAATACGTATTTTGATAAGAATTTAAAACCAAAGTCAGTATTTTTTTTATCAAACTCATTTGAAAAGAACTTTGGTGTAGTCTCTAACAACAACGCAATTCCTTCTTCTGTAGTATCTGTAGCATTACCACCTATCCAATGTTTTAAAAATTCTTCTTTAGTGTATGTTAATAAGCCGTGTGCTGGATCAGAGATGTAAAAGGTTTCGTTTCTCTTTTTTTTGTTGTTAAGTAGTGGTCGCTGAGCGGAGCCGAAGCGGATTTTATAAAGCACTACATAATGATTCTTATTCCAATGTAAGATGCAAGGCAATGGTGCTTCCAATAATTTATTCAAATCAACTTTTACACCAAGTGAGCGAAACCCTATTTTTTCTGACGCCTCGCTTAAACCTTTTAAACTACTTCCTGCCCTTGTAGTTTCACTTAAATTGCGAAGTTGTTGTGTGTTTTTCGGTTTGCCATAATGCTTTGCTATAATTTTTATACAAGTTGCGCCACAGTCTTTAAAATCTGCTTGTTTATAGTGTGGGAATTTTTTAAGCATCTTTTTTTACCAATTTTTGCATACCATAATATTCAATTGCTTTTTGTTTCAATGGATTTGTACTCCATTCCTCCCATTTATTAGTGTAAGGACTATAACCACACTTTAAAGGCTTGCTATACATATCTTCAGGTTTTTCTAGATAAGCTCTACAATCTGTACACACATATCTAAACTCACAATCTTTACATACATCAATTTGGTCTTTGGTAACATTCCAATATTTTTTAAAGTCTATATGATTTAACGCTTTTTCTAGTGTAGTATCGTTTATATTTCCAAAACTCTGAGGCATTGATGGGCAATTTTTGATATTTCCATTAATATCTATCGAAATTTTACGATTTAAGCATGAGTTATGTTTTAAACTTTCAGTATAGTTTTTTATGTTTATAGCAAACATAGAAGAAGATATTTGCCCACAATGAGTATGTGCTGAAATTTTATCTTTTAATAAAATAATAAAATTTTGCTTATCATTTAATTCAATAAAAGAATTCTCCAAACTATTATAATTGATGATTGAATTAATTCTTTTATAATCTTGGAGAAGTAATTTATATTCATCAATAATATTGTTTTCATTTATAAATGGAAATATAAAATCTACCGAAGTAATAAACATTTCATTAATATCAATAAATTCAATGATATTTCTTATTACTTCTATTTCAATTTTATGATAAAATCTAATCTGTATATTTTTACAATTTAGGCTCTCAATCTGTTTTAAAACATCTTCTATTTTATACCTGCTATTTGCAGAAACATCTATAATTACATTATTAATAATTGAAGGCTCAAACCAATCATCACTCAAGTTGGGGAATAAGTCTGGCGTGTCAGTTAAAAAAGCAAGTTCATTTTCTATTAAAAAATCAAAATATTCATCAATAATCTCGTCAAATTCATTATTGAATTTTTCTTTTATCGCTTTAATTTTTAATTTACTATTCATTAGCACATTATACAAATCATTTGGAATTAGTTTAATTCCGCCTCTTTGCAGGTCACATATTGCACTTCTATTTACGCCCTTAACTATTTTGCAATTAGCATACAATTTAATATACATATCATCACTCATTCAATAATAATTATTTTTGATATTGGTTTGTAAAAATTTTGAGAGGAAAATATTTCAGAATTCACTTTTTTAATAGATATACTCTTACTATTAGTTTCATTTATATTTATTTTTTCAATGTTTACCTTTTGAAAGGTTAGGGGCAATTTTTTTAAAAGATTCTTTTTAATATTCATATTATATTTTCATCAAATAATTTGCAATCTTTTTTTCGATGTAGTAATTACATCCTTTTGACACCCAATCCAATTGTCCCATAGGATTTACTTCTAAAAAAACATATTCTTTTTCTTTTGAGTATATTATATCAATTGACCCAGTATTTAGTCCAGATTTTTTTATGAATCTTTTTAGTTTATTTTTAATTTTTATCGGTAGATTAATTGGAATATTTCTATTTGGTTTTTCTTCATTATAATTACGATAATCAATTTTTGTTTTAGAATCGTTTTGAGAAAAAATTGCCATTGAAAACAGTAAATCCATAAAAAAGAAAGTTCTTATCTCATATAATTTGCCAATTCCTTCTTGAACAAGAGTTGGAGTAAAAACAGCATCTAAACTCATTACCATTTCATGATTAATTACCGTAGTTCCATTTGATGACATATAATTTTCCCCCAAACTTATATTTATAGGGTATCTGATATCTTTGGTAATTATAAATTCATTTGATTTGTGAAATTCAATTAATTCTAGTTTTTGAGTAGTAACCAATGTGTCTGGAATTCTTAATCCAACATTTTTAGCCATAATCAAATGGTCTAACTTAAAATTCTCAACTTCCTTTTCATAAGACCCAATATAATTAACTGTCTTATTAAGTTGATGTTCAATTGACTTAATCAAACTATCTTCTTCTTTTTTTAGGTAGTTATTTAAATTTCGATTCCAATCTTTATCATTTTTGAAGTGTTTTAAACGACCTCTCCTGTGCCATAATACTTTACAATCTTTTAATTTTAAACTATTAATTTCTAAACTAGTTTCATTTTTTGTTATTTTGAATCCGTTTAAAGATGCTTTATCTTCAAAATTCCATCTTTGAAAAGAGGATTTATTTGCAATTAACCATTCAATAACTTCATTAGTAGTATCGTCTTTTTTTGAACTAATGATTATAATCATTACAACTATATATTATTATTTCTTAATTTCATTGAAAATAATTTCATCCTCTTCAATAACTTTTTTTAAATTATTTTCTTTTCTACCTCCAAGATGTCTTAACCACATACCATATTTAAAATCATTTAATGAGCCTTTTTTATATTCTTTGGTTATTAATAATTTAATCTCTTCAAAATATTGTGGCTGTGAATGAAGAAATATAAGGTCTGGTGATTCTTTACAAGGCAAACTATCCATTTTTGGATATCCAATTTTTTTTATAATATCAATGAGTATTTCAGTATTTTTATTGTCTAGATTCTCTTGCAAAGTCATAAGAGAATCTATTAGTTGCTCATTAATTTGAGGAAGTTTATTCGCAATTGCTCTTGCTTTTCTTCCATAAGCTAATTGTTTTTCTTTAGAAAAACCTCCATACATATTGTTACTAATCCCTTCAGAATCTCTAATTGAATCTAGAATTGAAAAAAAAGGATCTACTATAAGTTCATTCCCTCTATGTTTTTGATCATTTTCATTTAATTCTGAAATGATTTTACATAAATTTTCTCCGTGGTATTTCTTTACTAAACTAGTTTTACAGCCAGTACTTGAAATTAATAAAATGCTTAATATAATATACTTCATAGGTTATAGATAAAATCACACTCTAACTCAAGTTGAATTAGAGTGTGATTTTTAATTAATTTTTACGGACAAACCATTTCTCCAGTATCCAAATAAACTGTATCTCCAGAATCTAAACCACCACTACCATTATCGTCTGTGTAAGTGTCCGTTCCACTACTAGATCCTCTTGTGTATCTAGTTGCTCCACCTCCGTTAACATTAAAAAGACTATTAGTCTTTAATTCACTTGCTTGAAAATCTTTTAAATTTTTCATATTATATAATTTAATTGTGTACCTACTCTCTTTTTAAAATAAGCTTTTCGGCTACCGCTTTTTTGTAAGAATTGCAATTTTACATTTCAAACTTATACTATTTTCCTTAATAATAGATGGTGTTTTTCTTCTAATATTCAGTAAATATTTGCTAGTATAATAAAATGCACTAAATTTGTCATATGAACATAGGACACAAACTCAAAGATAAAAGAAACTCAAAAAGGATATCCCAGCAAGAAGTAGCAGAATCTTTAAGTATTTCTCAGCGCACCTATTCTAATTTTGAAAGCAATAAATCTGAGCCATCATTAACTCAATTATCAAAATTAGCAGAGATATTAGAATTTAACTTGTTAGATATTTTGCAAGAGCAAGGCATTGTTTTCAATCAAAACAATAATGAGTTTAAAGACAATAGTAATGGAATTGTTTTAAATGGTGATAGTGATTATTCGGGAAAGTTAAAAGACAAAAGCATAATTATAGAACAGCAAAACGACATTATTGCAATGCTTAAAGAAAAAATTGCATGGTTAGGAAATAGTGATAATTAGTTTTAACAGTAGTATATTTTAGTAAGCCGTGTGCTGGATCGCTTATAAAAAAAGTCAAAGACTTTTTTTAGTATCTTCCTTTTTATCTTCCCTTTGGGAAGATGCCAAAGGCAGATGGGGTTTTAATTTTATAGAGGTGTTAACCTAAGTACTTATTTTAATTTGCTTATAACGGCTAAGTTCTAATTAGCACAGCATTTTGTTTAAACAATTCGTAAATGCTATAGGCTTGGTCTGTTAATAGCATTGCCATAAACCATTGTTTGAGCATTGTTTTACTGTTTCTTATTTTGTCCATATAAGCATACCAGTTTAAATAGTTTTGTAAATATTTAGAACTAACTCCATTAAAAGGTCTTAGAAAATCTCTTACCTGCTTATGTGTATTATTTACCCTTTGCAAATGTATAGATTTATCTT
>JAKITG010000159.1 GCA_021648195.1 Flavobacteriaceae bacterium
AATTTTTATTGCAATAGCAGCATAAATTTCATTTACTGCAAATATACTATCGGGTTGATTTTTATGGTTAAACAATCTTTTAATTTGTGATTCAATATTTTGTTTTTCATTGACTTTAATAATAAAATTATTATTAATTATTATATTGTGATTATTAAGCGCACTTATATAGCCTTCTTTACGCAACTTCCCTATAGTAACATAATCAGGTGTAGTTAAAATAGCAATATTTTTACAGCCAATATCAATTAGGTGTTTGGTAGCTAAATAACCTCCATCAGTATCATTAGTTAAAACTTTATTACATTTAATTTCATCAATAACTCTATCAAACATAACTAGTGGTATACCGTTAAAAACCAAATCATTAAAATGAGAATAATCTCCCTTTTCTTCAGTTTCTTTTGTTACAGAAACAATAATACCATCAACAATACCATTTGCCAACATATCCATATTTAGTACTTCTTTTTCGTAGGATTCGTTTGACATACAAATCATAACATTATAACCTTTTTCATTTGCTATTTTTTCTATTCCACTAATAACTTTAGTGAAAAAATGATGTACAATTTGAGGAATAATAATTCCAATAGTCTTGGTTTTTTGATTGCGTAAATTTAAAGCTAAACTATTTGGCTTATAATGGTAGTACTTAGCAAAAGCTTTTATTTTCTCTTTTACTTCTTCGCTTATTTCATGACTATCTTTTAGCGCTTTTGAAACAGTAGATATAGAAACATCAAATTCTTTTGCTATTTTTTTAAGTGTAATTTTTTGTTTCATGTATCTATAATTTTTTGTTTTAAATGATAACGTAACACGTCCAAATAGACATTTTTTTGGATTCAAATTCCTTTTTTATAAATGTTTCATATTTTCAAATTCCAAAACTTACAATGTAATCAATTTTTTGTTTTTAAAATAGGTAAAAAATCATTAATTATTAAATCTATATTTTAAGCCTATAAAAATGCCAATATTTAAAAATAGACCCTAAATAATTGCTATTTTGTGAAAACAATAAAAAAATATTAATCAACTCTAACGTTTTCGTAAAAAAAGTTATTAACACGAAAACGTTAGAGTTGTTTTATTAGTGACATTCGTCATTGTTAACTTAATGTTAATTAACTAAATTCACAATGTGAAATATAATAAAACAGTAAGTTTTTACTAAAAATTAATGCTTAAAACTTAAATTAAGTTTATGAAACAAATTAGACAATTAATCCTTGGAATTCTATTTTTACTACCCTTACTTATGTCTGCTCAAGAGATAATTAAAGGTAATATAAAAGATGCCACAGGAACAGAACTTCCGGGTGTATCAATATTAATTAAAGGTACTACCAATGGAACTGCAACTGACTTCGATGGAAATTTCGAAATTATGGTTGATGATGCAAACACAATTTTGGTTTTTTCTTATGTAGGTTACGAAACTGTTGAACTTGCAACCACGGAAAGTATGCAAGTAACTTTACAAGAATCTGTTGAAAATTTAGAAGAAGTTATTTTAATTGGTTATGGTGCAACTACTAAAAAAGATGCAACTGGTGCTGTTGAAAAAGTTACAACAAAAGAGTTTAATGTTGGAGCGATTGCTTCTCCCGAACAATTAATTACCGGTAAGGTTGCTGGGGTAAATATAGTTCCTCCTAGTGGAACACCTGGTGAAGGTGGTACTATTAAGATTAGAGGAGGTAATTCTTCGTTAAGTGCTAATAATGGTCCGCTTATAGTTGTTGATGGGGTTCCTATTGATCAAAATGGACCAGCGCTAAATACCATTAACCCTAATGATATTGAAAGTTTTAATATTTTAAAAGATGCTTCGGCAACAGCAATTTATGGTTCAAGAGCAACCAATGGTGTAATTTTAATTACCACCAAGTCTAGTAAAATGAATCAAGATATGAAAGTTAGTTTTTCTAGTAATTTTTCTGTAGGGCAACGTTTTAACAAAGTTGATGTATTATCAACCGAAGAGTTTAGAACAGCTATTCAAGCTACAGGTACTCCAGAAGGTATTGCGTTGTTAGGAGGCGCAGATACAAATTGGCAAGATGAAATTTTTCAAATAGCATTTGGTACAGACAATAATCTTACAGTATCTGAAGGTTTTGACAATTCTTCTTACCGTGCATCTATTGGTTATTTATACCAAGAAGGAATTTTAAAAACTTCACGATATGACAGAATAAGCGCATCATTAAACTTCCGTCAAAATTTATTTGATAATAGTTTAAAAATGGACTTTAATATTCGTGCATCATTTGCAGGAGATGATTTTGCTGATGGTGGTGCTATAGACTCAGCAGTTAGATTTGACCCAACACAACCTGTTTACAGTGGTAATTCTAATTATGGTGGTTATTGGGAGTGGTTAGATACTGATGGTAGCCCTGCTGGTTTAGCTCCAAGAAATCCATTAGGATTATTAGAGCAAAATACAAACCTTGCTGCTACCGATAGATTTATGGGTAATGCTAAATTTGATTATAAATTACCTTTCTTAGAGGGTTTAAACATTGTAGCTAACTTTGGTTTTGATTATGCTCAAGTTTCTGGTAAAACTTTTACTCCTTCTACTTCTGCAAGTGGATTTGATTCTCAAGGTTCTAACGGAACTTATTCAAGTGTTAGAAGAAGTACATTAGCTGATATTTATTTAAATTATGTAAATACTTTTAATGATGTACATAAAGTAGATGTGATGTTAGGTCATTCATTTCAAGATTTTTATAGAGAAAATAATTCTTATAGTATTACAGGACTCGGTGCAATTAATGAAACTGAATTTGCAACAACTAATGCATTATTATCATACTTTGGTCGTATAAACTATACATTTGATAGTAGATATTTATTAACTTTTACTTATAGACGTGATGGCTCTTCAAGGTTTGCTCCTGAAAACCGTTGGGGTGATTTCTTATCTGGTGCTGTAGCTTGGAATATTTCTGAAGAAGCATTCTTAAAAGACTCTAAAACTATTTCTACATTAAAATTACGATTAGGTTATGGTGAAACTGGGCAACAAGAAATACGTAGTGATTTTGGTTATTTACCAATATACACAGAAGGTCAAAATAATGTGCGTTACCAATTTGGAAACAGGTTTGTAAATACCTTGAGACCTGAAGGTTATGATGCAAATATAAAATGGGAAGAGTCAGCTACTTATAACGTTGGTTTAGATTATGGATTCGCTAATGATAGAATAACAGGTTCTATTGAATACTTTAGTAGAGAAACTAGCGATGTTTTAAGTACGGTTTCCCCACCTGCAGGATCAAATTTAACAAACAATTTATTTACAAATATTGGTGATTTAAGTAATTTTGGTGTTGAATTCTCTGTGAATGCAGACATTGTTCAACAAGAAAAATTTACATGGAATATTGGATTTAACGCTACTTATTTAGAAAATGAAATTAAAAAATTAAATACAATTGATAATCCTAGCTCACCAGGTCTAGCAACTGGAGGTATTAGTGGTGGTGTTGGTAATACCATTCAAACTCAAAAAGTAGGAGAAGCACAAAATTCTTTTCTTGTTTTTAAACAAGTTTATGACTCTAGTGGCAATCCTATAGATGGAGTTTATGTAGATAGAGATCAAGATGGTAAATTTACTGACGCAGATAAATATGTTTTTCGAAGTCCAGATCCAGATTATTTATTAGGTTTTTCATCTTATATGAATTATATGAATTTTGATTTAAACTTTACGATGCGTGCAAGTATAGGTAACTATGCTTATAATAATATTGCAGCAAAATCATCAATTACAAATTTAAGTGATTTAGGTACAAATAGAAATGTGCATAACTCAATTTTAGACACAAATTTTCAAGAGGTTCAATTATGGTCAGATTATTATATTCAAGATGCTTCATTCTTAAGAATGGATAATATTGTTTTAGGATATAATTTTGATAATATCAAAGATGGTAAAGTTACATTAAGAATATACTCCTCTGTACAAAACGTATTTATCATAACTGATTATGAAGGTTTAGATCCTGAAATTAATGGAGGCATTGATAATAATTTTTATCCAAGACCAAGAACTTTCTTGCTAGGGTTTAATCTTAACTTTTAAAAACATAAAAGATGAAAGAATTTAAAAATAAAATAAAATATAGTTTAAGCATTATTATGATAATGTTTGCTATGACTTTTACTTCATGCGAAAGTGAATTAGACAAGGATCCTATTACTGAAAAGACCGAGTCACAAGCATTTGAGTCTCCTGATTCTTATGAGCAGTTTTTAGCCAAAATTTATGGAGGCTGGGCTGTTAATGGGCAAGAATTAAATGGAAATGATGATATTCAAGGTATTGACGGCAATTTTTCAAATTATGTTCGTTTGCTTTTTACCTTGCAACAATTAAGTACTGAGGAAACGATTATTGCTTGGAACGATGGTACAATCCATGATATTCATAATCATGTTTGGACACCATCAAACGAGTTTATCGGAGCTATGTATTATAGAGTTTATTTTCAAGTAGGAATGGTAAATCAATTTTTACGTGAAACAACTGATGCTAAATTAGATGGAAGAGGTGTAAGCGAAGATTTAAAAAATGAAATCCATACATTTAGAGCAGAAACTCGTTTTATGAGAGCTATGAGTTACTGGCATGGAATAGATTTTTTTGGAAATATTCCCTTTGTAACTGAAGATGATATTATTGGTAACTTTTTTCCAGAACAAAAATCTAGAACTGAAGTTTTTAATTTTATCGAGTCTGAATTATTGGCAATTGAAAGTACTTTAATTGATGCTCGTCAAAATGTAGCAGGTAGAGTCGATCAAGCAGCAGC
>JAKITG010000160.1 GCA_021648195.1 Flavobacteriaceae bacterium
GAAAGAATTTTTAACGACAAAAAATGGAAATAGAACTGCGTAGCACATCACGAATTCCTTTAAAAAATAATAAAAAAGAAATGAGTAAATGATTTATATCGGGTGTTTTGGTGTTAAACTGGTATTATCCCTATTAAATGGGTTTAGTTTTTATAATAATCAAGAAAATAAGTTACTTTGAAAAACTAACTTCTTCTGCGGTTCTTCAGGGCAAACTCACACTTCTTTATACTCGTTGATAATCAGTTTCTTATGTTTTCAATTTTTCTAACTATTAAATTTTTATCAAGCTTCGTACTTCTTTGTCAAAAGAGCTTTTACAACGGTCTTCTTATTCTACATTAGAATTATTTGAATAAAAGTTTACGAATCAATTTATTTATATCATTAGAAAGTCGAAGTCTTATGACTAAAAAGATATAAATTAAAGCAACCAAAAAACTTTTTAATAAGATACTCAAAAACGGGTGTATATTAAATTTTAAGAAATAAAATAAAAAAAACAATAGCGCTATTATAGTGAGTATATTTTTTGTTTTTTTCGAATAAGGATATATTCCTAGTTTATTTTTAAGGTAAATTATTTTTATAAAGTTAAAGATTAATACTACAAAAAGAGTTGCTAAAGCAGCTCCTTCAATTCCTAATATTTCAATTAAAATTCTATTTAAAATAATAACGCTAAAAGCCATGCTTATTGAAAAATAAAAAAATATTTTATAGTATTTCGAATTTGTTAAAATAGCACCATTTGTACCTAATGATAATTTAAATAATTCAGCAATAGAAATCATTAAAACAATATAAACTCCAACCGCATATTCGGGTTTATTGATAATTAAATATAATTCGTTGATATTGATATTGATCAATAAAAAAAGTAAACCACCAGCAATTAATAAATTTATTGAGCTTCTTTTGTAGAGTGATTCAACTTCTTTTAAATTGTTGTCATTCATCTCTTTTGCTATTATTGGGTTAATAATTTGTTGCATTGCCCGTGAAGGAATGGCAACAATTGTAGCAATAAAAACACCTACAGAATAATAGGCAACTTGTTCTATTTTTTCCATTTGAGGAATCATAAATTTATCAATTTCTAATAAAATTGTTCCTGCCGATCCTGCCAATATGATATAAAAAGAAAAAGAGAAAATTTCTTTTATATTTTGTGGTAATGAAAATGATTTTATTTTTGGGAAGTATAATTTAAATGCATAGAATGCCATAAGTAGCATTCTTAAAAAATGGACAGCTACTAAAGAATAGATAAATTGTTCGCTATTCAGCCATTCAAAATAGATAGAGAGCAATAAAATTGTTACACAAGTTCTTGTGAATATTTCGCGAATAAAGCTTCCAAAAACCGATTTCATTTGAACTTTGCTCCATGCAAAGAACACTTCGAAATATCCTGTTAAAATAGCGATAGTAAATATAAGGTAAGTGTATTTTTTAATGATAATATTTTTTTTTGATAAAATATCGCCAATAGTATCATAAAATATAGTTCCGATAAAAGCTAGAGGAATAATAACTAATAAAGGTAGGATGATAGCTGTTACCATAAAATTATCTCTATCAATCTTATTCTTATAGGAAGAAAAGAATTTAATAATTGTATGTTGCATTCCAAAAATCAATAAAGGCATTAAAATATTTGAAGAGGATAATAAGAAGGTAATCAACCCAAAATACTCTGCCTCTAAAAAGTGAGTATACAAAAACAACACATTGATTCCGCCTATTGCAAAACCCAAAAAAACAATGAGTGTATTTTTAAAAGATTGATTGATTACTACGCCCATTTTTAATTTTTTTCAATGAGTTTGTTTGATAAATAATTGAATCGGAGAAATAATAGTATTGCAGAAGCTGTTAACCCTGCTAATAAACCAATCCAAATGCCTTGAGAGCCAAAGTTCAATATTATTCCTAATATATAACTTACAGGAAACCCAATTAACCAATAGGCAATAAAGATAAGAAATGTAGGTATTTTAACATCTTGCATTCCCCGTAAGGCTCCTAAGATAACTACTTGAAATCCGTCAGATAATTGAAATAAACCAACAATTAATAATAATGATGCAGCGGTTTTAACCACAGCTATATTGTCAATATATACTAACGGAAGTACATCTTTAAGTACAAAAAAACCAATAGCAAAACACAATTCAATTATAATTACCTGTAAAAGAATGGATTGACTAATTCTTTTTAGTTCATCAAATTTTTTCAATCCTTTTTGGTTTCCAACTCTAATGGTTGCTGTAACACCTAAACCAACAGCTATCATGAAGGTCATTGATGCTAAATTTAATGCTATTTGATTTGCTGCTTGATCAATTGTACCTAATGTTCCAGCCAACCAAATTGCTGAGGTAAAAATAGCTACTTCAAAAAACATTTGCATGGCAGTTGGAAATCCTAGGCTTATGATTTTATAAAATTCAGTTTTTTTAATTTCAGAAAATGTCAAGCGTTTAAAGTAGTGTTTGAATTTGGCTTGTGAGTTTAGAATCCAAATAATAAAAAACAGCATTACAAATCTAGAAAATAAAGTTCCTAAAGCTGCACCTTCTAATTCTAGTCTAGGGAAAATCCAAAACCCATAAATTAACACAAAATTCAAAATAACATTTATAATATTGGCTATTATAGTAGCATGCATTCCGTATTTTGTTTGCGATAACCCATCTGTAAATTGCTTAAATCCTTGAAATATCATTAGAGGAATCATTGATAACGCTACAATTTTTAAATAAGGAATTGCCAACTCTACTACTTCAGGTGGTTGATTCATATAACGAAGAAGAGGGGTTGCCAATATTAGCATTAAAAACATAGTTATTCCTAAAATTGTGCACAAAATTAATCCATGTTGAAAATGTTTTCTTCCTTTTTCAATATCTTTTTTTCCATCAGCTTCGGCTATCAATGGTGTTATTGCTAATGAAAAACCAATTCCCAAAGAAAATGCGATATAAATAAAACTATTCCCTAATGAAACGGCAGCTAGTGGTGCTGCGCCTAATCTACCTACCATAATATTATCGGCTAAACCCACCAAAATATGTCCTAAGTGACCTATCATAATGGGGTATGCTAGTTTTAGGTTGTACTTAAATTCGGATGTGTAATTTTTTAAATTCAAGAAGAAGTTTTGTTCGTTAATATCAATACAAACTTAATCCAATTTTTTATTAAATATAGAATAGGTAAGTTATTATATAAATGAGTATGATAAAACGAATCAAATAAAAAATGCATCCATCAAAGGCGAATGCATTTTTTATTTTTTAAGTGCAATAGAGATTAGCTCAATTCTTTTTGAACCATATAATAAAATGCAGCTCTATTCTTCATTTTAATACTTGACATTTGACCAGCTACTTTGTTAATAGCCGCCATTGCTTTGTCACTATCATCTATTCCTAATTTTTTTACAACGAAATTTTTTCTTACTGTTTCTAATTCAGAAGGATCTGTTCCAGATACTAATATTGCATCTTTGTTATCAACAATTAGTCTTAAACCATCTACTAATTTACTTAAAAGGCTATCATCAATATTAGAAACTCCACAATCACTTAATTGTGATTCTGCTTGACTTTTTAATTTGGCTAATTTTCCTGCTAATTCACTCATAATTTTTTTTTTGATTATCAATTAATTCTTTTGAAAATACTATTATTTTCAAATAGACCTCTAAATTATGATTTTTTTTAATAATTTACAAAAAAATGGACTCATTTTTAAAATCAAAAAAGGAAGGACTACTTTTTTTGTGGTAAATTATGGATTTGTCTTTTTGTTATAATTTTATGTAAAATTAGTGGGTAATACTTTTAGCATTAAACTTTTTTGCATGCACTTTTGCTTCTGGTAAATATGCTTTTAAATCGGCTATTCTACTTTGATTTGAAGGGTGTGTACTTAAAAATTCTGGAGGAGATTGACCTCCTTTTTGACTCATTCTTATCCAAACTTGAGCAGCTTCTTCACCGTTATAGCCAGCCATAAGCATAAAGACAAGACCTAATCTATCGGCTTCCGTCTCATGAGTTCTACTAAATTTCAACATTCCCAATTGTGTGCCTATTCCAAAAGCTTGTAAAAACATTTGTTGTTTTGCAGGATCTTTAGATACTGATCCTGAAGCCAACATTGCTCCAAGACTTAAACCTTGAGATATTGCACCTTGCGACATACGTTCTTGTCCATGCTTTGCAAAAGCATGGGCAACTTCATGTCCCATAATTGCGGCAATACCATCTACATTTTTAGCAATTGGTAAAATACCTGTATAAAAAACTACTTTACCTCCTGGCATACACCAAGCATTCACTGTTTCATCTTCAATAAGGTTAAATTCCCAACGATAACTATTTGCTTCCTCTTCCATTCCATTAGCTCTCATAAAACGATCAACAGCTTTAGAAACACGTGAGCCAACCTCTTTAAATTGAGCTGTTTTAGCCGCGTCGGTTGATAATTTATTTTCAGCTAAAAAACCTGAATATTGAGCAAATGCAGTTGGTAATATTTGTGCATCACTTACAAAATTTACACGTTTTCTACCTGTTATTGGCACTGTGCTACAACTAATAAGTATTAAT
>JAKITG010000006.1 GCA_021648195.1 Flavobacteriaceae bacterium
AATCTTTTTTGTTTCCAATTACAGAAACAGAGTAACTTTCCCCGTTTACATTATTGATAAAGAAGTTATTCAAATCAGTTATTGTCATATTTTGTATCTCCTTATACATTTCCTCTCTATTATCATAATCAATACCTCTTTGCAATAATTTTTCGTAGTTCCAAAAGATATTTGATTTTGTAATGCGCTGTGCTGCAATTTTCTTTAAAGCAGATTCTTTTGCGATAAGAAACTGTGCTTCTGCTTGAGGCATATTGTTCATCAACTCCATCATAGCATCTACAGCTTGAGGTAACTTATTGGCTTGTGTACCTATATAGGCATATACAATATTGTCATCTTCTTTTTTTCTAGCATTACCAAAACCTGCAAAAGCAGAATATGCTAATGATTTTGATTCTCGAATTTCTTGAAAAACAATTGATGATAATCCGCCTCCGAAATAAGAATTAAATACATTAGAAACTGCCATTTTTTTAGGGTCAAACTTATCTCCTTTTGCTATAAAAAACAGTTCAGATTGTACCATGTCAAAGTTGACAAAATAAACATTTTTACCAGTTTCTTGTTGTATATATTTTTTTGCAACTGGATAATCTTTCAATTCTGCAGGCACTTTATGGAGTGTATTTAATGCAGTAATTGCTTCGTTAGTATTTTTTCCATAATAAAATATACGATGTTTATAATTGTTTAAATTTTTAACGATATTTACCAATTCTGTTGGGTCAATTGCTTTTAATTCATCGGTATTATAAATATCTCTCAATCGAGAATTTTCTCCAAATTGAGCAAAGTGATTCAATCCATTTCTAAGAATATTTCCCTTTTGAGTTTTTCCATTTTCTCTGGATTTTAAGATTTTATCAACATATTTATCATAAGCTCCTTGATCTACAACTGCATTAGCCATTAAATGTTCTAAGAGTTTTAAACCTTTGCTTAAGTTTTCTTGTAAACCTGAAATGGTTACATATGAGCGGTCATTTCCTGTATTTACATTATAATCAATACCTAGTTTGTAGAATTCTTTTTTTAATTCATCGGCAGAATATTTGTCTGTACCAAGAAATTCTAAATAACCAACGGCTATGGGTAATTTTTTGTCATTATCTTTTCCCATATCAAAAATTATATTCAAATTGAATAAATCATTATTTTTATTTTTAATGTGAGATAATATAATTCCATTATTTAATGTATGTTTTTTAATTTCATTTTTATAATCGATAAATACAGGTTGTAAATCTTCGGAAGGGATTTTATTGAAATCAACTATAAAATCTGATTTTTTATCACGATTTAATTGGATGGGTGTAATTCCTGGGTTTTTAACTTTTATTATATTTTTATCCTCTCCTTGACGTTTATACACAACAACTTGGTTTCCAGTAAAAAAATTATTAGCAAATGCTATTAATTCTTCTTTGCTTATTTTTTTTAGGTCGTCTAAAAATTCAATTTTACTCTTCCAATTTTCTCTATGAATAAATGCATTATAGTACATGGAAGCTAAATTTGAAGAATTTTCATAACGCCGTATTTCATTTTTCTTTAAATCGTTTACAACAGCTTCTATCATCCAGTCATCAAATTCTCCATCTTTTATTTTTGTAACTTGATTTAGCATCAAATCTTTTACTTCATCTAAGGTTTGGTCTGCTTTAGGTGATCCTCTAAAAGTTAAAAAGCCATAATCGTTTAAAAACTGTGGTGATGAACTTGCACTTTGTACCAATTGTTTTTGGTTTAAATTCAAATCCATCAGCCCAGCATTATGGTTGGATAAAATCATGTCAATTAAGGTAATGTACTTATGGTCTTCTGTTCCTAAACCTCCAGTTCGAAAACCAATAGACACATTTTCATTATTGGGACCAAAAACTTCTCTTTCTACAATTCCATTGATTGGTTCTTCTGTTGGTAGCGTAGGGTGAGTTACTTCTTTAAATTTAAATTTTCCAAAAGTAGAGTCTATTTGTTTGATAGTTTTTTCAAAGTCTAAATCTCCAACCAATACTATAGCCATGTTGTTGGGTACATAATATTTATTGAAATAATTGTTGATTTGCACCATCGATGGATTTTTTAAATGTGCTGCAATTCCAATAGTTGTTTGCTGTCCGTAAGGATGATTAGGGAATAATCCATCAAGCATTGCGTAATGTGCTTTTCTATGATCGCTATCTTGTGTACGATTAAATTCTTCATAAACAGCTTCTAGTTCTGTATGAAATAATCGTAAAACTAATTTGCTAAATCGTTCACTTTCTAGCGTTAGCCATTTATTTAATTCATTTGCAGGGATTTTATTTTTATATACAGTTTCTTCATACCAAGTATGGGCATTGGTTCCTGTTGCGCCTAAAGAACCGACCATTTTATCATATTCTCCGGCAATTGCATACCCAGAAGCTATATATGAAACACTATCAATTTCATGATAAATTTTTCTTTTTTTAACAGAATTAGTTTCTGCTTTATGTTTTTCATACAATTCAGAAATTTGAGTGATGTATTTTTCTTCAGTTTCCCAATCAGAGGTTCCAATTTTATCTGTTCCTTTAAACACCATATGCTCTAAATAATGAGCTAAACCAGTGCTTTCTTTGGGGTCGTAGTTTGAACCAGCTCTAACAGGAATAAAAGTTTGAATGGTTGGTTCGTCATTATTTTGACTTAAATATACTTTTAGTCCGTTTTCTAAAGTATATAACCTTAATCCTGTTGGGTCATTTACAACGGTTTCATAACTAAAGCCATTGCTGTCTTTATGTTGTTCAACTATAAAATTATCATTGTTCTGATTAGATTGATTACAACTAATAAAAGCAATAGTTGAAAAGATAACTAATAAAATTTTAATTTTTGTCATTGAATTTTTATTTAAATTAATAAAAACTCATTTAAAGGTTTAAATGAGCTAAAAGAATCCTTTGAGTAACCTCTCACAAAAGCATTTTTTGATTAAATTTTCTAACTTTTTGTTAAAAAATAGACAAATAATTTAGTTATAGTTACTTTTTTCACTTTCAATTTAAAAAAAATTCTCTAAAAAAATCATTTCACAATAGGTTACTCAAAGGGTTCTAAAAAGGAAAAACCTATTCCAAATATATAAAGAATAGATTTTTTATAAAATTTACAATAAATTATTGTGATAACTTTAACAGTTGCCATAACATTATTTTAGCCTAATACTTCTGCTACTTTTTTTCCAATTTCAGCAGGAGATTCAACAACGTGAATTCCATTTTCTCTTAAAATTTCCATTTTTGCTTGCGCAGTATCATCTTTTCCTCCAACGATTGCACCTGCATGTCCCATAGTTCTTCCTACTGGGGCAGTTTGACCAGCAATAAAACCAATCACAGGTTTACGATTACCATCTGCTTTAATCCAACGAGCGGCATCTGCCTCTAGCTGACCACCAATTTCGCCAATCATTACAATAACTTCTGTTTCATCATCATTCATCAATAACTCAACTGCCTCTTTTGTGGTTGTTCCAATAATTGGGTCACCGCCAATACCAATAGCTGTGGTAATTCCCAATCCTTGTTTAACTACCTGGTCGGCTGCTTCATAAGTTAATGTTCCTGATTTTGAGACAATTCCTACCTTTCCTTTTTTGAAAACAAAACCTGGCATAATTCCAACCTTTGCTTCGCCTGGAGTAATTACTCCAGGGCAATTAGGACCAATTAACCTACAATCTTTTTGATCTATATATGCTTTTACTTTTACCATATCAGCCGTTGGAATACCTTCGGTAATACAAATTATTACTTTAATTCCTGCTTCGGCAGATTCCATAATTGCATCGGCAGCGAATGCAGGTGGTACAAAAATGATAGATGTATCAGCTCCAACTTCTTTAACTGCATTTGATACTGTATTGAATACGGGTTTATCTAAGTGAGTTTGTCCTCCTTTACCTGGAGTAACTCCTCCAACTATATTTGATCCATATTCAATCATTTGTGAAGCATGAAAAGTTCCTTCACTTCCAGTAAAACCTTGGACTATTATTTTTGAATTTTTGTTTACGAGAACACTCATTATATGATTTTATTTTAAGGGTTTATTTTTATACAAAAATAGGAGTTTATTCTGACTTATTGAAGATAATTGAAAGTCTATTTTTAAGAATTCATTTGTTTTCTTACAAATGCAATTTCTTTTAATCTTTGTCGCGCTTCTTGTATTGGATTTCCTGAGTAAATTTTTCCGCCTTCTACAGATTTTGTGACCCCTGTTTGACCTAATATGATTGCTTTTTTTCCAATAGTTATATCACTAGCAATACCAACCTGTCCCCATAAGGTTACTTCATCTTCAATAATAACACATCCTGCAATTCCAACTTGTGAAGCAATCAAACATTTCTTACCAATAAAGGTATCATGACCTATTTGTACCATATTGTCAATTTTTGAACCTTCGCCTATTGTTGTGCTACCAGTAACTCCTTTATCAATTGTGCAATTGGCACCTAAATCTACATGGTCTTCTAAAATAACATTACCGCCAGAAATTAATTTGTCATAACCTTCAGGTCTGTTTTTGTAATAAAATGCATCTCCACCTAAAATTGTTCCAGAATGAATAGTAACATTATTACCAATAATACAATCATCATAAATAGCAACATTAGCATGAATTAAGCAATTTTTGCCTATTGTTACATGATTACCAATAAAAACATTGGGTTGAATAATTGTATCTTTTCCTATTTTAGCAGTATTAGAAATTAATTTTTCTGCTGACTTAAACGGATTGAAATGTTGGGTAAGTTTATTGAAATCTCGAAAGGGATCATCAGAAATTAATAATGCTTTTCCCTCTGGACAATCTACCTTTTTATTGATTAAAATTACTGATGCAACAGATTCTAAGGCTTTGTCATAATATTTTGGATGGTCAACAAATACGACATCTCCTTTTTGAACTACATGAATTTCGTTGATTCCGAGTATGGGAAAATTATCTTCTCCAACATATTCTGTTTGTGTGATTTGTGCTATTTCTTTTAAAGTGTAGGTTTTAGGAAATTTCAAATTTTTTATTTCTTGCAGGTTTCACAGGTTTTCGCTAATTTCGCTAATTTTCGTAGATATTAAACCAACTGAAAACTGACTACTCCTTCACTCTTTCCATATAGGTTCCTTTTTCAGTTTCAATTTTTATTTTATCTCCTTCATTGATAAATAATGGAACATTTACGCGAGCTCCTGTTTCAACAGTTGCGGGTTTTGTTGCATTGGTAGCAGTATTTCCTTTAATGCCTGGCTCGGTTTCTTTTATTTCAAGAATTACATGTGCTGGCATATCAACTGATAAAGGTAATTCATCAGAAGTTCTAATAATTATAGTTACAATTTCGCCTTCTTTTAAAAGATCTGGAGCATCTAAAGATTCTTTTTGTAAGGTAATCTGGTTATAATCATCGGTATTCATAAAGTGATAAGTTTCACCTTCGGGATATAGATATTGATACTTACGTGTTTCAACTCTTACTTCTTCAATTTTATGACCTGAAGAAAATGTATTATCTATTACTTTACCATTTGTTAAGCTTTTTAGTTTTGTTCTCACAAATGCTGGTCCTTTTCCAGGTTTTACATGTTGAAAGTCTATTATTTTATAGGTATCGTGATTAAAGATGATACATAATCCTTTTTTAATATCTGATGTACTTGCCATTTTTTTCTATTGTTTAATAATTACTGCTATATCCTTTCATAATACCACGTTGAGAGTTTTTAATAAATTGTAAAATCTCATCCCTTTCAGGTGTAGCATCTAGCTCAGCTTCTAAAATTCGAGATGCTTGAGTGGTATTATTGTTCTTTTGAAATAAAATTCGGTATATATTTTGAATTTCATTAATTTTATCAGGTTTAAATCCTCTTCGGCGTAAGCCAATTGAATTTATTCCAACATATGATAAAGGTTCTTTTGCTGCTTTTACATAAGGCGGTACATCTTTTCTTATCAATGACCCACCAGAAATCATAGAATGTTTTCCGATATGTATAAACTGATGTACTCCAGCTAAACCTCCAACAATGGCATATTCACCAATTTCAACATGACCTGCTAAGGTAACCGCGTTTACCAAAATCACATTGTTTTTTATGATACAATCATGTGCAACATGCGCAGTTGCCATAATCAAGCAATTATCTCCAATTTCGGTTTTACCATATGCTTTTGTACCTCTATTAATGGTAACGCATTCTCTTATGGTAACATCATTTCCGATAACAGTTAGAGAGTCTTCATCTTCAAACTTCAAATCTTGTGGGATAGCAGAGATTACAGCTCCAGGAAAAATTTTACAATTTTTCCCTATTCTGGCACCTTCCATAATGGTTACATTTGACCCAATCCATGTTCCTGAACCGATTTTTACATTATTATAAATAGTTGTAAATGGCTCAATAACAACGTTTGTTGCAATTTTTGCACCTGGATGAATATATGCTAATGGTTGATTCATAAAATTTGAACTAAAAAGAGTTTATTTATTTTTCAGGGTTTCGTACTATTTGCGCCATTAACTGAGCTTCGGTTACCAATTTATTATTGGCATAAGCATAGGCTTGCATATTACAAATCCCACGACGAATAGGTGTAATTAATTCGCAACTAAATGTTAAGGTATCCCCTGGTAAAACTTTTTGTTTGAATTTCACATTATCCATTTTCATAAAGTATGTCAAATAATTTTCAGGATCTGGTACTGTGCTTAATACTAAAATTCCGCCACATTGCGCCATAGCTTCTACTTGTAAAACTCCAGGCATAACTGGTGCTCCAGGGAAATGACCAATAAAGAATGATTCATTCATGGTTACATTTTTCATTCCAATGACATGTGTTTTTGATAATTCTAAAATTCTGTCTATAAATAAAAATGGAGGGCGATGTGGTAAAATACTCATGATTTTTTCAACATCCATTAATGGAGGTTGATTCAAATCAAATTGAGGAACTTTATTACGTTTCTCAATTTTAATTATTTTCATCAGTTTTTTGGCAAATAGTGTATTTATTTTATGCCCAGGTTTAGTTGCTATAACTTTACCTCTAATTTTTGTTCCAACAAGTGCTAAGTCTCCAATAACATCTAATAATTTATGACGAGCAGCTTCGTTAGCCCAGTGCAATGTTAAATTATCTAAAATACCATTTGGTTTTACCTTAATGGATTTTTTATTAAAAGCTTTGCTTAATTTCTCCATAGATTCTTTAGATAATTCTTTATCTACATAAACTATGGCATTATTAAGGTCGCCTCCTTTTATAAGGTTATTATCTAATAGCATTTCAATTTCGTGTAAAAAACTAAAAGTTCGCGCTGCAGCAATTTCATTTTTAAAATCGCTAATATTATTTAGTGTAGCATTTTGTGTACCTAAAATTTTAGTACCAAAATCTATGATACTCGTAATTTCATATTTATCTGATGGCATAATCATAATCTCACTTCCCGTTTCTTCATCTTTAAAAGAAATAATTTCTTTTACAACATATACATCTCTGTCAGCTTCTTGATCTAATATGCCTGATTTCTCTAATGCTTCAACAAAAAATTTAGATGATCCATCCATAATTGGAGGTTCTGGGGCATCCATTTCAATAATAACATTGTCTAGGTCACAACCAATAATTGCAGCCAATACATGTTCGGAGGTATTAATAACAACTCCATTTTTTTCTAAATTAGTACCTCGTTGTGTATCGGTAACATAGCTCGCAAGAGCTTCAATAGATGGTTTTCCTTCTAAATCAGTTCTAATAAATCTCAATCCTGAATTAGCTACTGCGGGTTTAAAAGTAAGTTTCACTTGCTTACCTGTATGTAAACCAACACCTTCTAAGGAAATTTCGTTTTGTATTGTTTTTTGTTTAATACTCATTATTTTAATACTTTGGTATCAATTAATTTTTCTAATTCGTTTATCCTTTCAACTATTTTCGATAAATTTTTAAAGTGAACATAGGATTTATTATAGTCAGAATAACCTAAAGCTGGGCTACCCTGAACGATTTCATCATCTTTAAGGTTTCTGCCAATACCTGACTGTGCTTGTATTCTTACATTATTGCCGATAGTTAAATGACCTGCAATTCCAACTTGACCTCCAATTAGACAATTCTTTCCAATTTTAGCTGATCCTGCAACTCCTGTTTGCGCTGCAATTACAGTATTTTCACCTACTTCAACATTATGAGCAATTTGTATTTGATTATCTAGCTTTACTCCTTTACGGATAATTGTTGAGCCTAAAGTAGCTCTGTCAATTGTAGTTGCAGAACCAATATCTACATTATCTTCAATAATTACATTTCCAATATGAGGTATTTTATTATATACTCCCTTTTCATTAGGCACAAATCCAAAGCCATCACATCCTACAACAACACCAGAATGAAAAGTACAATTTTTACCTATTTGAGATTCTGAATAAATTTTCACTCCAGCAAAGAGAGTTGTATGATCTCCAATAACAACATTATCTCCAATAAAAACATTAGGGTAAATCTTTACATTGCAGCCTATAACCACATTTTCACTGATGTACGAAAATGCACCTAAATATATTGAATCTCCTAATTTTGCACTTCTGTGAATAAAATTTGGCGTTTCAATACCTGATTTATCAAGTTTGACTTGTGTATAAAATTCTAGCAATTTCGAAAATGCTTCGTATGCATTATCAACCTTAATTAAGGTAGTAGTAACCTTAGAATCAGGAACAAAATCTTTATTTACAACCACAATAGAGGCTTTTGTGGTGTATATATATGATTGGTATTTCGGGTTTGATAAAAAAGTTAAAGAACCTTTTTCCCCTTCTTCTATCTTAGAAAGTTTTGAAACTTCTACATTTGAATTTCCGTTAATTTCTCCATTGAGAATTTCTGATATTTGTGTAGCGGTGAATTTCATTATTGCAAAAATACTAAAAATTAATAACCATACTAATTTAAAAGCCCTTTAGGATAACAAATAAAATATTTTATTACCGATTTAGATAAGGCTTGGATGTTTAAATTATCTGAGGCCTCAGTAATATCAGCAATATCACCATTTTTATATAAAATATTAATACGCTCATTTACAGAGCTGTATGCTATATTTTTAATCTCTCCTTTGAAAACAAAATATTGTAATTGTTCTTTATTTATAGATAAATTTTGTGCCACGGTTTTTTCAATTTTATCAAAATAATTTTTAGAGAATTTTTGATTTTGCATTTCAACTTTTGGCAATTTTCTATTTATGATAGATTTGCATAGCGATGATAAAACAAAATCTTTATGATTACACCAAGCTTTTAAAGCCGAAATAATATCATTATCATCCAGTTTAGAAAATAGATGTAATCTATTGTTGTCAAAATCGTTTTTATCAATATTTGATTTTAAAAAATACTGTAAGGCTTCACTTGCTAGTAGTTTATCTCCTAATTTTGTCAATTCTTTAGCTCTTTTCAATATTTTAACCAAAATAGCTTCTGCAATCAAACTTGTTTTGTGTAAATAAACTTGCCAGTACATTAATCTTCTAGCAATAATAAATTTTTCTACAGAATATATCCCTTTACTATCAATAACTAAATTTTCATTTTTAACATTGAGCATGGCGATTAACCTTTCAGAATTTATATTTCCTTCGGCAACTCCGCTGTAAAAACTATCTCGTTTTAAATAGTCTAATCGATCAATATCTAGCTGACTTGAGATAAGTTGGTGCATAAATTCTCGAGAATATTCGCCTTTAAAAATTTGGATAGCTAAACTTAATTTCTCTTTAAATTCCTTATTTAAAAATTCCATAAAATGTAATGAAATTTCTTCATGTTGAATATTTTTTACAATACTATGCTCTAAAGTATGTGAAAATGGTCCGTGACCAATATCATGAAGTAATATGGCAATGTATAGGGCTTCTTCTTCACTTTTACTAATCTTTACATTTTTCATTCGCAATGTGTCAATTACTTTTTGCATTAAATATACACCACCAAGGGCATGATGAAAACGAGTATGATTTGCACCAGGGTAAACTAAATAAGATAATCCCATTTGTGAAATTCGTCTTAACCGTTGAAAATAAGGGTGTTCAATGATTTTAAAAACAATAGCACTTTGAATAGTGATAAACCCATAAATTGGGTCATTAAATATTTTAATTTTTTTCAAAATAATTTCGTTGTTTTTTGTATTTTTCGGAATTGGTAATTACTTTTTCGAAAGTACAATTATTACAACAAAAATAAAAGTTTAATTTAAATAATCACTTTTAAAAATAATTATAATGAACATAGCAAAAATACTTTGGGTAGATGATGAAATTCAACTATTAAAACCTCATATTTTATTTTTAGAAAAGAAAAATTATAAGATAACACCCTGTACCAATGGAGCTGATGCATTACAAATAGCAGAAGAAGAACAATTTGATGCAGTATTGTTGGATGAGAATATGCCTGGCCTTTCAGGATTAGAAACTTTGGCAGAGATAAAATTAATACGCCCAAACCTTCCCGTAATTATGATTACCAAAAGTGAAGAGGAGTATATAATGGATGAAGCAATTGGTTCGAAAATTGCCGATTATTTAATCAAACCTGTAAATCCAAATCAAATTTTATTGAGTTTAAAAAAGAATTTAGATAACTCACGTTTGGTTTCCGAAAAAACGACTTCAAATTACCAACAAGAATTTCGTAAAATTTCTATGGATTTGGCAATGGTAAATACTTATGAGGATTGGATTGAGTTATATAAAAAACTAGTGCATTGGGAAATTCAATTAGAATCAATTTCTGATGAAGGAATGATTGAAATACTTGAAAGTCAAAAAGAAGAAGCCAATGCTCAATTCTTTAAGTTTATCAAGAAAAATTATCAAGATTGGTTTCATAGATCAGATGACAAACCAATTCTATCACATAATTTATTTAAAGAAGTTATAGCACCTCAATTAGACACGAAAAAAGGTACTCTTTTAATTGTTATTGATAATTTAAGATACGATCAATTAAGAGTTTTAGAACCAAAAATTAATGAATATTATAAAACAATTGAAGAAAAATCTTTTTATAGTATTTTACCTACTGCTACTCAATATGCAAGAAACGCTATTTTCTCTGGCTTAACACCATTGGATATGGAAAAAAAATATCCAAATTATTGGAAAAATGATATTGATGAAGGTGGTAAAAATTTATTCGAAAATGAATTTTTAATAGAACAACTTAAGCAACTAAATTTAGATATCTCACACGAATATTATAAAATTACCAATTTAGCAAAAGGAAGAGATTTAGCTTCCAATTTTTCTAAAATAAAAAATAATGATTTAACAGTAGTCGTTTACAATTTTGTAGATATGCTTTCACATTCTCGTACAGAAATGGATATGATTAAAGAACTGGCTAGTGATGATAAAGCTTATCGATCTTTAACTATGAGTTGGTTTTTAAATTCTCCTCTGTTAAAGATGATTCAAGAAGCTCAACAAATGGGATTGAAATTGATTCTCACAACCGATCATGGAACAATAAATACCAAGCATCCTTCAAAAGTTATAGGCGATAGGGATATTAGTGCTAACCTAAGGTATAAAACAGGTAAAAGCCTGAGTTATAATGAGAAAGATGTGTATGCTGTAAGAAATCCTAAAGATATTTGTTTGCCCACGTTGAGTATGAGCAGCTCATTTATTTTTGCTAAAGAAGACATGTTCTTTGCCTATCCAAATAATTATAATCATTTTGTAAAGTACTACAAAAATACGTATCAGCATGGAGGTATTTCACTAGAAGAAATGATTATTCCTTGTTTGACTTTAGAGCCGAAGTAAATAAGAACTCTAGTTTTTATTTATTTTTGAATTTGAAAATTATACTGAAGCTTTAGAGTTGGGCTTTATTAAATAATTACCTATCTCTGTGTCAAATGTGTAATGCTTATGAACAATCGATTAAGAAACCGTTTAAATTTTACAAAATTTATACCGATTATATAAAAGAAAATTGGCAATTTTGCAGTTCCAAAAAATAAAACAATGAAGAAACATAATTTTAGTGCCGGACCATGTATTTTACCTCAAGAAGTATTAAAAAAAGCTTCAGAGGCAGTTATAAATTTCAACAACCTCGATTTATCATTAATTGAAATTTCGCATCGTAGTGCAGATTTTGTTGCAGTAATGGATAATGCAACAAACTTGGTTCTTGAACTTTTAGATTTAAAAGAAAAAGGATACACAGCTTTATTTTTGCAAGGTGGTGCGAGCTTAGAATTTTTAATGGTTCCTTATAATTTAATGAAGGAAAGTGGAAAAGCTGCTTATCTAGATACAGGAGTTTGGAGTGCAAAAGCGTTAAAAGAAGCGAAAGGATTGGGAGAAGTTATAATTGTTGCATCTTCTAAGGATCAAAACTATAATTATATTCCTAAAGGTTATGACATCTCTAGTGATGTAGATTATTTTCATTGCACAAGTAATAATACAATTTACGGAACACAAATAAAAGAATTTCCAAAAACTGATGGATTGTTAGTTTGCGATATGAGTTCTGATATATTTTCAAGAAAACTTGATTTTTCACAGTTTGACTTAATTTATGCAGGAGCTCAAAAAAATATGGGTCCAGCTGGAGCAACACTTGTTGTTGTAAAAGATGAAATATTAGGTAAAACAGATCGCCAAATTCCTTCAATGCTAGACTATCAAGTTCATATTTCAAAAGACAGTATGTTTAATACACCTCCTGTTTTTGCAGTGTATGTTTCTATGCTAACTTTAGAATGGTTAAAAGCCAAAGGTGGTCTTGAGGCAATTGAAAAATTAAATAACGCTAAAGCGGAATTATTATATAATGAAATAGACAATAACCCACTTTTTAAAGGAGCAGCAGCAAAAGAAGATCGTTCAAATATGAATGTTACTTTTTTATTGACAGACCAAAGCAAGAAAGAAGTTTTTGATAAAATGTGTAAAGAAGCAGGGATTAATGGTTTAAATGGTCATCGTTCTGTTGGCGGGTATAGAGCAAGTATTTACAATGCAATGCCCATTGAAAGTATTCAAGTATTGGTTAATTTAATGAAAAAATTATAATAAAATTAAAATTACAAAAATGAAAGTTTTAGCAAATGATGGCATCGCAACTTCAGGGGTTGTTGCCTTAGAAGAAGCAGGTTTTGAAGTTATTTTAGAAACCATAGCTCAAGAACAATTGGTAAATTATATTAATGAAAACAAAATTACTGTCTTATTAGTAAGAAGTGCTACAACTGTAAGAACAGATATTATTGATAACTGTCCATCTTTAAAAATTATTGGACGTGGTGGTGTTGGAATGGATAATATTGATGTTGACTATGCAAGAGGAAAAGAACTTAAAGTTATAAATACCCCTGCGGCTTCTTCACATTCGGTAGCCGAATTAGTTTTTGCTCATTTATTTGGAATGGTTCGTTTTTTACATCATTCAAACCAAAATATGCCATTAGAAGGTGATATAAAATTTAAACAATTGAAAAAAGCTTATGCCAAAGGTGTTGAGTTAAAAGGAAAAACGATTGGTATTTTAGGATTTGGGCGTATTGGTCAAGCTACTGCTAAAGTTGCTTTAGGTGTAGGTATGAAAGTTATTGCATTTGATCCATTTTTGGATAGTGCCAATATTGAGCTAGAGTTTTTTGATGGACAAACTGTAAACTTCACTATCGATACAATTTCAAAAGAAGATGTTTTAAAACAGGCCGATTTTATTTCTCTACATGTTCCTTCTCAAGATAAATATGTTATATCTACAGCAGAATTTGATATAATGAAAGATGGAGCTGGAATTGTTAATGCAGCTAGAGGTGGTGTAATTGATGAAATAGCCTTGGTTAAAGCAATTGAAGATGGTAAAATTTCAAATGCTGCTTTAGATGTTTTTGAAAGTGAACCAACACCAGAAATTCAATTGTTGATGAATCCTCATATTTCTTTAACTCCACATATTGGAGCAGCAACTTTAGAAGCTCAAACCAGGATTGGTGAAGAGTTAGCCTCACAAATCATTAAAATTCTAGGTTAATAGTTATAAATATTTTATAAATAATATTAAAAACATCTCGATTTTTTCGAAATGTTTTCTATATAATTAATTTTAAGTATAAGGCTGTTGCAAAAGCTCTTTTGATAAAAAGTACGACGCTCGATAAAAATTTAACCCGCAGTAAATCTTTGTTTATGAAGACTTAAATTTTTTAGAGAAGGAAGTAATTCGAAGTAAAAAAACTTTAAATCTTAATTTTACTCAATATTACAACGGTCTTAGTATTTTAAAAATTATATTATCACTAATAAATCTCTATTTTTGTATAAAATAACTATAGAATGGCAATAATTAAAGCATTTAAAGCTGTTAGACCTACTCGAGACAAAGTAGCTTTGGTGACTACTAGGTCTTATGATATTTACGGGAATAATGAGCGAAAAAGTATATTGAAATTAAACCCTTTTTCTTTTTTACACATTCTAGAGCCAGGATTTAGGTTTGGCAAACAGGTTCTTGGCGAAGAACGATTTAAAATGGTAAACAATCGTTTTTGTGAATTTAAAGAAAATGATGTTTTTATAACAGATGAGAAGCCTACATTCTATTTACATCAAAAAACTTATAAAGAAACTACATTTTGGGGAATCATTGCACTATCTAGTATAGCCGATTGTGAAAATAATGTGATTAAAAAACACGAAAAAACTTTGAAAAGCCGTGAAGTGTTATTTGGAAATTATTTAGATGTAACAGGTTTTAATGCCGAACCCGTTTTAATTACTTATCCTGATAATGAATTGATTAACTCAATGTATCAAAAGTATAAAGTTCAAAGAGCTGAATACGAATTTACTACAAATAAAAAGAGAACCCATTTACTTTGGTTGATTGATAATGATAAAGATGTGGAAAATATTGAAAAAGAGTTTAAATCTATAAGTTCAGTTTATATAGCTGATGGTCACCATAGAACTGCCTCTTCTCAATTCTTATCAAAGAAATTAAATAAGGAAAATAATACGACAATAAATGATGAAGAAAGGTATAATTTTTTTATGAGCTATTTAATTGCTGAATCAAATTTGAAAATATCATCATTTAATAGACTTGTAAGTTCTTTGAATAATTTAAGTAAAAACGAGTTTTTAATAAGGTTGGATGAATATTTTAAAATTGAAAACTTAGGTCAACAATTCTATAAACCTATTAGAAAACATCACTTTAGTATGTATTTAGATGGTAAATATTATAAATTACATCTTAGAAAAACAAACTATAAAATAAATAATCCTTTAGATGATTTAGATTCACAATTACTATATAAAACAATATTGCAACCTATCTTAGGAATAGATGATTTAAGTAATGATGATAGAATTACTTATCTCCCTGAGAACTTAGATCAAATGCAATTAAAAAATGAAGTAGATTCAGGAAAATATGTAGTAGGATTTGGATTGTTTCCTATATCGATTTCTCAATTAAAATCAGTAGCCAACAACAACTTATCAATGCCTCCAAAAAGTACTTATATTGAACCTAAATTACGAACTGGTTTAACAATTTTTCAATTAAAATAATTCTTTAATAAAAACTATTTAAATGATTGTAAAAGAGAATCTTACAAATTTAATAAAATCTTTACCAAAAGAAGTTGTATTGGTTGCTGTTTCAAAAACAAAATCTATATACGACATTCAAGAAGCTTATGATAGTGGACAAAGAATTTTTGGAGAAAATAAGATTCAAGAAATGGTAAGTAAGTATGATGAATTACCCAAAGATATTCAATGGCATATGATTGGTCATTTGCAAAGGAATAAGGTGAAATATATGGCTCATTTTGTAAGTTTAATTCATGGTGTTGATAGCTTTAAAACTTTGAAAGAAATTGATAAACAAGCTAAAAAACATAATCGAGTTATTTATTGCCTTTTACAAGCTAAAATTGCGCAAGAAGAATCAAAATTTGGATTGAGTTTTAAAGAGATTGAAAAAATATTAGCTTCAGCAGAGTTTGAAAACTTAAAAAATATAAAAGTAGTTGGACTGATGGGAATGGCTAGTTTTAGTTCAAATATAAAACAAGTTGATGAAGAATTTCAATCATTAAAAGTTTTTTTCGATAAACTAAACATCATTAAACCTTCAATTTTATCTATGGGAATGAGTGATGATTATAAAACTGCAATTAAAAATGGAAGTAATATGATAAGAGTAGGAAGTGCTATTTTTGGAGAAAGAAATTATATTGTATGATAGAAATGTTTCGCCACAACATTTCTATCATACAATATCAAATCAATGCATCACTTTAAATAACAATTCTTTTAAAATATCACTAGCAGGTAAATTTGAAGCACCAACTCCTTTACTTTTTAAATCGGCGTCTCGTAAAAGAGAAATAATTTGTGCCACTTTTCGCATGGGATAATTTCTAGCTGCAGATTCATATTCACCAACAAAATATGGATTGATTCTTAGCATTTTAGCAACGTTTATTCTGCCTTTATCTTTTAAACCATGATATAATAATAATTGTGTGAAAAAGCTATTCAATAGTGAAATAGTCATTATCAAAGGATTATTTTTCGGATTTTGAGCAAAATAATTAGCAATTTGATTGACTTTTACAATTTGCTTCTCGCCAACCGCTTTGCGCAATTCAAAATTATTAAAATCTTTACTGATTCCTATATTCTCTTCTATGTCAATCGCAGATATTGTATTTTCTTTAGGTAGAATTAAAATTAGTTTCTCTAATTCATTATTTATTTTTGACAAGTTGGTTCCTAAAAATTCAACCAACATTTGTATTGCTTTAGGTTCTATTTTGTACCCTTTTTCTTGCAGTTCGCTAGAAATCCAATCTCCAACCTGATTTTCATACAATTTTTTACTTTCGAATAAGCAATCGTTTTTTGCAATTATTTTAGCTAATTTTTTTCGTTTATCTAAAGTTTTATATTTGTAACAAAATACTAAAATTGTTGAAGGTTGAGGCTTTTCAGCATAAGTCACTAATTTTTCAATTGTTCTTGATAAATCTTGTGCTTCTTTAACAATTATAACTTGCTTATCTGCCATCATTGGGTATCTTTTAGCAGCGCCAATAACATCTTCAATAGTAACATCTCTTCCGTAAAGAATTGTTTGATTAAATCCTTTTTCTTCTTCCTTTAATACATTTTTCTCTATATAATCGGATATTTTATCAATATAAAAAGCCTCTTCTCCCATCAAAAAATAGATAGACTTGGTGTTACCCGATGTTATCTCTTCAATAATTTGATTAATTCTGTTCATAATTTTGATTGACAAAAATTGTATATTTATCCAATGGTAAATTTAAACCTTCCAAGGTATTCTTTTAAAATCAAAAATAAAGAAAATAAGCTTTACATTTTTGATATTATCCGAAAAAAAAATATTGTTTTAACTCCAGAAGAGTGGGTGAGGCAGCATTTGATTCATTATTTGATAGAAGCGAAAAATTATCCAAAATCATTGATAGCCATTGAAAAACAGTTAAAAATTAATAATTTAATCAAACGTACCGATATTTTGGTTTTTGATAATTTAGGGCAACCCTCTATTATTGTTGAATGTAAAGCCCCAAGTATAAAAATTTCTCAAGATACTTTTGATCAAATAGCGAGGTATAATCTAAAACTACAAGCAAAATATTTAATTGTAACTAACGGATTGCAACATTTTTACTGTAAGATGGATCATGAGAAGATGCAATATGATTTTTTAAAAGAAATTCCGAATTATTCAAAAAAGATATAAAACATTTGATATTATAAAACCTTGATTTAGTTTATGTTTGTACTTTAAATAAAAAATACTTTTGAAAATAGCAATAGTCATTTTAAATTGGAACGGACGCCAATTGCTTGAAAAATTTCTTCCATCTGTAGTTAAGTATAGCTGTGATGATGCAACTATTTATGTGGCAGACAATAATTCTGATGATAATTCAATCGAATTTCTAGAAACCGCCTATCCTGAAATAAAAATTATTAAAAACAAAACCAACGGCGGTTATGCAAAAGGGTATAACGATGCCTTGCAGCATATTGATGCCGATGTTTTTGCATTAGTAAATTCGGACATTGAGGTTACCAAAGATTGGCTAAAACCTATAATAAAACAATTTAAAGAAAATAAAAATACTGCAGCTATTCAACCCAAACTATTAGATTACAAAGACAAATCTAAATTTGAATATGCGGGCGCAGCTGGTGGTTTTATTGATTTCATGGGATATCCGTATTGTAAAGGAAGGATTTTTTCTGAGCTTGAAATTGATGAAAATCAATATGATGATTCGTATGATATTTTTTGGGCATCAGGTGCATGTTTTTTTATTAAATCAGCAGTTTTTCATCAATTAAATGGTTTTGACGAGGATTATTTTTCACATCAAGAAGAAATAGATTTGTGTTGGCGTATTCAAAATGAAGGTTATAATATTCAATATGTTGGTGCTTCAACAGTTTATCATGTTGGAGGAGCTACTTTAAGTGAAATAAACCCTCATAAAACATTTTTAAACTTTAGAAATAGTTTGTTTAATATTAGTAAAAATGTATCTAAGAGGTTTTTGTTTTTTGTAATCCTTTTCAGATTATTATTAGATGGACTTGCAGGAGCTAAATTTTTAGTAGAATTAAAACCTAAACATACTTGGGCAATTATAAAAGCGCATTTTAGTTTTTATGTAAAATTACCTAAAATGCTTGCAAAACGTAAAAATACGTCTTTAAAAAAAACAAATTATTATCATTGTTTTAGTATTGTTTTACAACACTTTTTTCTAAGGCGTAATAAGTTTCGAGACATTCATTAATCCATACAAATTAAGACCGTTGCAATATTGAGTAAAATTAAGGTTTAAAGCTTTTTTACTTCAAATTACTTCCTTCTCTAAAAATTTAAGCCCTCATAAACAAAGGTTTACTGTGGGTTAAATTTTATCGAGCGTCATACTTCTTTGTGAAAATAGCTTTTGCAACGGTCTTAACTTCATTGCTTTTTTTTGAAATTTGAATTTGCCTCAAACTTTCAGAGTTAGAATTTGAAGTTTATTTTTTAGAACCCACCTTAATAATCTCCCAAAGTTTCAGGGTTCTGATCCAAGCCAATTTGCAATTGCTCATCATTAGGAGCTTTTCCATGCCAAGCATGTGTACCCATCATAAAATCAATACCATTGCCCATTTCTGTGTGTAATAAAACACAAACGGGTTTTCCTTTTCCTGTAGCGCTTTTTGCTTCCTTAAGTCCAGTAATAATACTTTCAATATCATTTCCTTTTTTAATATCTAAAACTACCCATCCAAAAGCTTCAAATTTATCACGTAAATTACCAAGTGGCATTACATCATTTGTTGCTCCATCAATTTGCTTTAAATTATAATCAATTGTTGCAATTAAATTATCTATTTTTTTACCTGCAGCATACATTGCCGCTTCCCAAATTTGACCTTCTTGCAGTTCACCATCTCCATGTAAAGTATAAACTAATTTACCATCACCATTTAGTTTTTTTGCATTTGCTGCTCCAATTGCAACAGACAAACCTTGACCTAATGACCCAGAAGCAATTCTAATTCCTGGCAATCCTTCATGAGTGGTTGGGTGACCTTGTAAACGAGAATTTAATTTACGAAAAGTTGCCAGTTCTTTTACTGGAAAGAATCCGCTATGCGCTAAAACACTATAGATTACTGGAGATATATGTCCGTTTGATAAAAAGAATAAATCTTCACCATGACCATCCATCTGAAAATCAGTAGAATAATCCATAACTTCTTGATAAAGTACGGTTAAAAATTCTGCACAACCTAGAGAACCTCCTGGATGACCTGAATTTACGGCGTGTACCATTCTAATTATATCTCTTCTAACTTGTGTAGTAAAATCTTGTAGTTCGGTTGTTGTAGGCATTTTATTAATTTTTTAAAAAACAAAAATACTAAACTCTATTTTAATTTTTAGGTTATTACTCTTTTTTATTCCCACTCCTGAAACTTCGTGAGGTTTAACATTCCTACGTTTGCGTCGAAATGTAAAAGGTGAATTTCCTTTAACTACCTTAGGTCTTACTCCACAAGGTAGCTTATTTATTTAAAAGTTAAGTTATAAATAGTGTTTAAGAGAACAATTTTTGTAATATTCTATAATATAAAAAACAACATATATAAGGCAATATCTAGAATAAATTTCGTTTTTGTATAAGTAAGAGAAGTGAAATTTCTTTGTTATTACAGTCAAAAATTGTATAAAAAAATGAACAAATATTTTCTAATATCCATTATGTTTACATTTAGTAACTTTAGTGTATTTGCACCAAATGATGTGCGCATATTTGAAAATACCTTGATGGAAGCTAAAATAGAAGAAGAACTTGTTTCTGTCTATCCTGCTTCACTTATTCAAGATGTTTCTAAAAAACTGGATTCGGTTTTTAATAGAGCTCACAAAAGATATGATTTTCATGGAAGTGTTTTGGTTGCAAAAAAAGGAAAACTAATATTCACCAATGAATATGGTACTGCTAATTTTAAAGAAAAAACAAAACTCAATAAAAATTCTACATTTCAATTGGCATCTGTAAGTAAGCAATTTACTGCTACGGCTATCATGATTCTTTACGAAAGAGATTTATTAGGTTTGGATGATTTTGTGATTAAATATTTTCCAAATTTTCCATATAAAGAAATAACTATCAAACACTTGTTAAATCATACATCGGGCTTACCTAAGTATTTTTGGCTTGCAGAGCATGAATGGAAAAAAGAAAAAGCGCCAACAAATTTAGAAATGATGAAAATGATGGCAGATTATAATTTACAACACTTTTTTTCGCCAGGAAGAAATTTTGATTATTCAAATACTGGATATTTTGTATTGGCTTCCATTATAGAAAAGGTTGCAGATGTTGATTATGGTAATTTTCTTCAAACCAATATTTTTGAACCTTTACAAATGGAGAATTCCTTTGTATATAGATTTGGAAAGGATTCTATAAATGAGAATCAACTTTCAGGTTACCGAGTTTATCGAGGAAGGTATCATGCAAAAATAGGAGGTACAGTTAATGATGCTATTGTAGGTGATAAAAATGTGTATTCAACTGCTAAAGATCTTTTGAAATGGATTAATGGTCTAAATACAGGGAAAATTATATCGACAAAATCATTAAAAATGATGTATGCCAAAGGAGAAACAAAATATGGAAGAAAAGTTCCTTATGGTTTCGGGTTTAGAATAGATGATAAACAATTAGAGAAAGTAGTTTATCATCATGGAAAATGGAATGGATTTAGCACTTCTATTATGCAATATACCGATTCTGATTTGGTTGTTATTACTCTTGAACACTCCAACTACCACTCTTTAAAACACTTAAACAATAAGGTTAAAAGTATTGTAGAAGAAAATTTTGATGAAGATTATTTATAAATTAAGGTTCACTTCTATTTGTTTGTTTAAAATATCTTCAAAAGTTTCTCTTTCTCTAATTAGGTAATCATTGTTTTGATAGACCAATACTTCTGCTGGACGGTATCTCGAATTATAATTTGATGCCATACTAAAACAATAGGCTCCTGCATTTTTAAAAGATAAAATATGACCTTGTTTAATCTCAGCTATAGGTCGATTTTTAGCAAAAGTATCCGTTTAACATATATAGCCAACAACAGTGTATTCTTTTTCTTTACCTGTTGGATTAGAAATATTTTCAATATGATGATAAGCATTATAATACATCGGTCGAAGTAAGTGATTTAATCCTGAATCAATTCCTGCAAAGATGGTTTCTGTATTAGGTTTAACGACATTTACTTGAGTTAATAAATAACCACACTCACTTACTAAAAATTTACCTGGCTCAAATTCCATTGACAAATCTCTACCGTATTCTTTGCAAAATTCATCAAATCGTTGACTCATAATTTTACCGAATCTCTCAATATCAGTAGCGGTATCTCCTTCTTTATAGGCAACTTTAAATCCGCCACCAAAATCGATATAATCTAAATTATTGAATTCTTTGGCTATGTTGAATAAAACTTCAGCTCCTTTAACAAAAACTTCTACATCTAATATATCAGATCCCGTATGCATATGAACTCCATTAATAACAGTTCCTGTTTTGTCTATTATTTTTTTTACTTCATTTATTTGATTTTTTGAAATACCAAATTTTGAAGCTGCATGACCCACAGATATTTTTTTATTTCCACCTGCCATAATATGTGGATTGATACGGATTGCCACTGGAATTTTTGGATGTTTATTACCAAATTCTTTTAAAATAGATAAACTATCTAATGTTATTTTTACTCCAAAATTTGCAGCTTTATCTAGTTCATTTATTGAGACTCCGCTAGGTGTAAAAGAAATTTGATGTGGTGTAAAACCAGCTTGAAAACCCAATTGTACTTCTTGAATAGAAACACAATCTATATTTCCGCCTAAAGATTTGATTAATTTTAAAATACTAATATTAGAAAGAGCTTTAATTGCATAATTAATATTTAAACTTTTAGTATCACCAAAAGCATTTTCCAACCTTTTGAATTGTGAAATTATTTTTTCGGCATTGTAAACGTATAGCGGGCAGCTATATTTTTTTGCTAAGGATAGTAAATGGTCTTTATTCATGAATAATAATTATAAGGAAACAAAAGTAATTAACTATATTTTTTGTCAAAATTTTTATTAAAATAATAACAAATTGTATTTTTTAGTGAAATTTTAGTTTTTCAACTATATTTTTTTGCTGTTAATTCGGCAATTTTCACAATCACTTCAGTTGCTTTTTGCATAGACTCTACAGGAACATATTCATACCTTCCATGAAAATTATGTCCGCCAGCAAAAATATTCGGACAAGGTAAGCCCATATATGATAGTTGTGAACCATCTGTGCCACCACGAATTGCTTTAATCAAAGGTTTTATTCCTAATTCTTTCATAGCTTCTTCGGCAATATCAACAATATGCATTACTGGTTCTATTTTTTTTCGCATATTGTAATATTGATCGTTTATTTCAACTTGTATCAAATCAGAACCTAATTCTTTATTCATGCTGTTGGCAACTTCCTGAAATTGTGCTCTTCTTTGTTTGAATAAATCCATATCATGATCTCGAATAATATATTCTAATTCTGTTTTTTCAACATTTCCTTTTAAATCGCACAAATGAAAAAAACCTTCATAACCTTCGGTTTCTTGAGGAATTTCATTTCTAGGTAATCTTTTTATAAAGTCGGAAGCGATTAACATAGAATTAATCATTTTTCCTTTGGCATAGCCTGGGTGTACAATTTTTCCTTTTATAGTAACTTTGGCTCCAGCTGCATTAAAATTTTCATATTCCAATTCACCAATCTCACTTCCATCTATGGTGTAAGCCCAGTCTGCATTAAATTTTTTGACATCAAATTTATGAGCACCTTTACCCACTTCTTCATCGGGAGTAAAGCCAACCTTAATGATTCCATGCTTAATTTTTGGGTGTTGAATTAAATGTTCCATAGCAGTAATAATTTCTGCAATCCCTGCTTTGTCATCTGCTCCCAATAGCGTTGTTCCATCTGTGGTAATTATAGTCTGACCTTTATATAATAATAAATCTTCAAAATAATCGGGAGAAAGTATAATGTTTTCTTCTTTGTTTAATATGATATCTTTTCCGTCATAATTTTTATGAATTTGTGGTTTTACATTGGTTGCTGTAAAATCGGGACTCGTATCAAAATGTGCAATAAACCCAATGGTAGGAACTTTGACGTCTATATTACTTGGTAAAGTTGCCATGATATAAGCATTTTCATCTAAGCTTACATCGTGCATGCCAATTTCTTGTAGTTCTTTAAACAATAAATTGGCTAAATTCCATTGTTTTTCTGTACTTGGAAAAGCTGGGTTGTTTGGGTCAGACTGTGTGTCGATACTAATATATTTTATAAACCGATCAATAATTTTTTGCATAATTCTAAAGTTTAATCAAAAATAAGATATTGACTATTTGTAGGAAAGGAAATTTAGAAAATATTTATCATTAATACATATACTTGTGATTTTGTATATACTCAATCCATTTAGTTATTCGTGCACCTAATATTTTATAGTCTAAATCATTCAATCAGCTAATTAATTAATATTCAATAATTTAAAGATATTTTTCTTGATGGTTTCAATAGTGTTTTGTGTATTTATAGTACTGATATTCAAAATATATGATTATAAAATAGTCGCAAAAATAGAGAACTTAAATTAAACAACTGCATCGCCAGTTGTGAGCAAAGAAAACATACCGATAAATTAAAAGTAATTCTGATGCTTGATACTGGTTTTTCTTGTGTGGAAGTTGGTAGAATTCTTTTTTTAGATGATGATACAGTAAGAGGATATAGAAATGTTTACTGCGGGTTAAATTTTTATCGAGCGTCGTACTTCTTTGTCAAAAGAGCTTTTGCAACGGTTATACCTTGTAAAGCCGATGTTGGAAAAAAAAGAATTTGATAAAACACTCTCGGATAATTTTTAAATTATTAAACCAAACTTTTCGGGTTCCTATATGTAGTGAGTATCTGTTTATTCGTAATTCATATATTCATCAAAACCAAATTCATCAAATTCATCATCTTTATCTTCATCAAATTCTTTTGATAAATCTTCGCTTTCAAACTGTAAATCGGGTGCAACTTTAGGAATAGTACCTAAAGAAAATAATAAACTTGGTAATTCAATATCTTGTTGATCTAAGTCAGTTTCTATCAGCTCAATATAAAAAGACCACATGGTAAAAAAATCGTAAACATAGATTAGTTTATGCTCTTTTTCTTCCAACACATTTTCAATAAGCATATTTTGCATTTGAACTTTGCTGTCTAACCCGTCACTCATGTCGAATAAAGGAAACTCTTCGCCTTGATTCCAATCATCATCAGCACGATAAAATGCAGCCATTTCACGCCCAGAAAAGCCAAAAGCATTAGAAATAGCATTGTGTAAGTTTTCTAAATTTTTAGTTTTAAGAATTGCAATATCTCTAATAACATCTTCTTTACTATTTAATATTACTCGTATTTTATAAACCATAAATTATTTAGTTTTGTTGCAAAACTATCAAATAAACATTATTTAAAGTATATAAAATTATTTTTTTTGTTTACAGATACAGTATAAATGAAAAATATTACTTTTACCAATCATCAATTATAGAACGAATGAACTCAAAAGAAATTTTATCAAAAATAAATTCTACAAGTAAGAATACACTTATGTGATATCTCCAATCGCCGTAAATGAAAAGGTGCATCAACCTCTGGGTTTATTACCTGGAGGGGCTTCAGTTTCATTGGCAGAAAGTGGGGGCAGTATGGCATCTCATTTGTTTATTGATAATAATAAATATGAAGCAAGAGGTATTGAAATTGCAGCCAATCACCTAAGAAGCAAAAAAAGCGGTATGATTACTGCTACTGCAAAACTTGTTCATAAAGGTAAAACCCTGCATTTATGGGAGATTAAAATTGTTGATGAACAGGGTAAATTGATCTCAATTTGTAAGCTTACAAATATTATTTTGTCTAAAAAACAAACAGATAAGTAATGAAGAAAAGCTTGGTGGAAAAGATTGCAAAGTCAATTGAAAATGATTTTCCGTTTGTGATGTATAGAAAACCTAACTCTAATAAAGTAGAGGCTGTTTTTCAAAATAATCAATCAATCAATTATACTTTAGATTTTTCTGAAAAAGGGTTTGTGTTTGCACCTTTTGATGATGCGAAAAAAACTTTGATAATTCCTTTTGCTAAAGCAGAATTAAAATCATTTCCATTCCAAACAAAGGAAATAAATGAACTAGTAACGGAGGTTGATTCAATACAGAAAAAAGATTGGCAATTTCATATTGATTTAGTACAAAAAGGAATTGACTTTATAAATAGTTCTAAAGCTCAAAAAATTGTTCTTTCTCGTAAAGAGATTGTTAAAATTGAAAATTTTAATTTATTTAGTGTATTTGAAAAGCTATTACACCATTATTCTAATGCTTTTGTTTATGCTTGGTTTCATCCATTAACAGGTTTATGGATGGGAGCAACTCCCGAAACTTTGTTAAAAGTACAAGGCAATAAATTTAATACCATGGCATTGGCAAGCACACAAAAATATCAAGGTATTCTAGATGTAAATTGGAGAGATAAAGAGAAACAAGAACATCAATTTGTAACTGATTATATTGAATCAAAATTGAATCATACAAACTTAAAAATAAGTAAGCCATTCACGGTAAAAGCAGGAAATTTATTACATATTTGTTCGAAAATTGATGGTGTTTTTTCATTACCAAACCAATTAAATGCTTTAATAAAAATTTTACATCCAACGCCTGCAATTTGTGGAATTCCAAAAGAAGCAGCTAAGCAGTTTATACTACAAAATGAAAATTATGATCGTGAATTTTATACTGGCTTTTTAGGTGAAATTAATCAAGATTCATTTTCAAACCTATATGTTAATTTACGCTGTATGAAAGTCGATAAGCAAAAAAATGAAATATCTATTTTTATTGGCGGTGGAATTACCAAAGACAGTATTCCCGAAAAAGAATGGAATGAAACGGTTATTAAAAGTAAGGTAATGAAAAAGGTTTTGTATTTTTAGCTAAAATAAATCTTACCTAAACAGCATAATTGGAATATAAAAAGGTGTAAAGAAAAAAATTGGAAACATAAAATCTTGAAAATAAATTTATTCAACTTCAATAGCTCTGTCTTTAAGGTCTTCATTAAACTGTTTACTTGCTTTTGCGCCAAGTTGTTTTAAATTTTCTACTTTTTTAATTAAGTTACCTTGTCCTGTCAATTTTTTCATGGTGCCTTCATAACTTCCTTGTACGGTTTTTAATTGATTTCCAACTTTAATCAAATCATTGGTTAGATTAACAAACTGATCATATAATCTTCCTGCTTGTTGAGCAATTTCAATTGCATTTTTTTGCTGTTTTTCATTATTCCACATAGAGTCAATGGTGCGCAATGTTGCCAATAGGGTGGAAGGAGTAACAATTACAATATTTTTTTCAAATGCTTTATTATATAGCTGATTATCTTGATTTATTGCCAAAGCAAAAGCAGGTTCAATGGGTATAAAAAGTAAGACAAAATCTGGAGATTCTATTTTGTATAAATCTTCATATTTTTTTTCACTTAGTTGAGTTACGTGTCGGTTTAAAGAAGAAATATGATCTTTTAAATATTGTTTTTTTTTGTTTTCATCTTCTGCATTTACAAATTGTTCATAAGCTGTTAATGAAACTTTAGAATCAACAATCATTTTTTTATTATCGGGTAAATGTATAATTACATCTGGTCTCAAACGCTGATGATTCCCTTCATCTATATTAAAGCTTTTTTCCATTTCATATTCCCGTCCCTTCTCTAAACCAGATTTTTCAAGCACACGTTCCAATACCAATTCTCCCCAATTTCCTTGAACTTTACTATCTCCTTTTAAGGCTTTTGTTAAATTTACAGCTTCTTTACTCATTTGTTCATTGAGTTTGGATAGACCAATGATTTGTTCACGTAAAGCTGATTGCCTATCAATACTTTCTTTATGAGTATCTTCTACCTTCTTTTCAAAGGATTTTATTTTTTCTTGTAACGGATTTAAAATTTGTTCAATATTCTCTTTATTTTTAATAGTAAATTTTTGTGATTTTTCTTCTAAAATCTTACTGGCAAGTATTTCAAAATCTTTACTAAATTTTTCTTGTAGATTTTCAACTTCAGATTTATGTTCTTCTAATTTATTTTGTAAGTTGTTAAACTCTGATTCTTTCTTGGTTAGTTCAATCGTAATATATTCTTTTTCATTTCTAATCAAGTTAATACTTTTTTGTAATTCAGAAATAGAGTTTTCTTTTTCTACTTTTTCATTTAAAAGTGTATGAGTTCTTTCGGTCAAAGCTGAAGTTTCTTTTTCAAATTTAAACTTTGTGAAAAAATATGCCAAAATAATTCCTACTAATAAAGTTAGTATAGGTATTATGAAAATTAAATTTTCTTGCATGTTTATTGATTTAAAAATTTATTTACGATATTACAAAAATATTAATTATTAATTTGACTTATTATAAATCTCAGCTACAATAAGGTATGACAAATATTATATTAGCCAACGCAGAAGCCACCGCCGATAACATGATAAATGAGGTGTATGCTTATCTGACACCAGAAACTAAAGCTAAACTTATGGAA
>JAKITG010000161.1 GCA_021648195.1 Flavobacteriaceae bacterium
TTGGTTTTCGAATTTGCACATTTCATTGAGACAATTGTGCAAAAGACCACTAAAAAAAAGTGTTTATTTAATAATTTCATTATTTAAATTTTAATTGTTCACGAATTGTTGCTAAAACGTTTAGTATATGAAAAGTTGCCGATTTCTGAGTTAAATCTTTCAATTTACGCTGAAGTTTATACAAACTACATATCTTAGTTTTCCCACTATTTCGGCAATTTTTCATATACATTGTTATGTGCTGGCTTTTTATTCTAACATAGCAGGAAGTAAATAATCTCTAAATATTTCCCGTGATTGATTACCTTTCCTGTTTCTGTAATTTCCTGCGGTAATCACAACTACTGATTCCAGTTCTGGAATTACAAAAATATATTGGCCTCCAGCTCCTCGTGCTTCAATAGTTTTAATGGATTTCCCATTGATAATATATGTATCATGCCACCAAAAATAACCATATTCATTCTTATCTTTTACATCCTGCAATCGTGTATGTTTCTTGAAGGATTCTTCAATCCAATTTTCTGAAATAATTCGTTTCCCATTCCACATACCTTTGTTTAGATATAATTGACCAAATTTTAGCATATCTCTTGGTGTTAAATATAGACCACCTCCAAAATAAGGTATAGCTTTTGTGTCGTCAGTATTCGATATGTAATTAGTTATACCTAAGGGTGCAAATAGCTTTTCATCCATATAAAATTCTAATGGAACGTCTAATCGCTCACTTAAATAAACGCCAAGTAGAAATGGGTTTGCAGACCCATAATCTGCATAAGTTCCTGGTTCCTTTACCATAGGAGCTTCTAAAACTGCTTTTAACCAATTATTTGATTCTTGGTAGTAACCTTCTTCTGCCATCTTATTTACATCTAATCCGGAACTCATAGTCAATAAGTCTTTGATTGTTATTTTAGATTTCAAAGAATTTTTTGTGTACTGATATTCTTGAGGTATAAAATCATATAGTTTTTGATCCACACTCCCTATAATTTTATCATCAATGGCTATACCGATGATGGCAGATGAGACACTTTTTGAGGCAGACCGCATATCATGTGGAATGCTGGCATTGAAACCTGCAAAATAGTTTTCATAAGTGATCTTACCATTTCTTGCAACAAGAACACTCTCTGTTCCTTCTAGAATATCACTATGAATGTCATCTTCCATTTTTGGTAGTGATAATCGATTTTTTGATGATTCCCAGCCGTCATTGATTTGAGAATTCTCATTTACTGAAGCGGGAGTAAACTTTTTATGCTTTGTAAATTTTTTAAATGATACTTTTGTAATAAAATTGTTACCCAGACTAATATTTAATACAATTTCAGAGGGATTTAATTGCCCTTCAAATTCAAGTCCTGTTTTATAATCTGTAAATGAAATAGAATTATTACTTTTCTTGAAATTGCTGCACCAGAGAGTTCCAAGAATTGGGTAAGCTTGATATTCATCATTAGATCCACCACCTTCTTTTATAGTTAAACGCAAAGATTGAGGCTGTAGATAATGAAGCATCGATAGATTCCACTTTCCTTCAAAGCGGTCTCCTTTTTTATAGAGTTTAGCAGGAAACAAATCCCTCCCTGATTTCATAAAGCCATTTATCTCAGATTGTTCATCGTTAACTATTCCACTAAAAATAAGGTTATCATCTAGTACAAGATTGATTCTGTTATCAAATTTAAACTTTTTCGATATAATTTCGTTGCTGTTTGAAAGTGTGAAAATAGCGTCTTTTCCGCTCAGTTTTTTAATGATTATGTCTAGATTAAGGTCGTCTTTGTTAGTTGTTTTCCCTTCCCATTCTCCTGTAAAATCTATTATATTTTGTTGAGCACAGCTTATAAAAAATGACAAGCATAATAGCACTAATATTAAATGTTTAAACATAATTTAAGTTTTAATTGAATAATATTTATTTTAATTCCTTATAGCTTTCTAATATTTCAGCACTTACCCAATAAATATCTTGATTGCTTGTATAAAAGAGATACTTACCATCTTTACTGACAAATGGACAAAGCTCATGATTTTTAGTATTTATGCGTTCACCCATATTGACAGATTTAGCCCAAGTTCCATCCGTATTCTTAAAGCTGATGTACAAATCACCTCTACCAAGACCATCTTGCCTTGTGGCACAAAAAATAATATAAGATTCATCTGGAGCAATGAAAACATCTGCTTCGTAGGCTGGTGTATTGATTGAATCATTTAGTGGAATTGCCTTTTGAAATTCTCCATCTATAACTTTTGATGAATAAATGTCAAAATTTGATCCTACTTTGTTTGATGAAAAATACATGGTGCCATCTTTGGTAAATGAAATGTAATATTCATTTGCATCTGAGTTTATTTTTGGTCCAGCATTAATAGGATCTGACCATTGGTTATCAATCCTTTCTACATACCAGATGTCATAATCTTTTGGTTTTCCTAAACCATCTAACGCTCTTCTGGATATAAAGTACAATCTATTTTCATCAGGAGATAGAAATGGATCATTATAGCCATATTGTTTATGTGTCAAAATTGTTTTGGGCTTGCTCCAATTATTTCCAATAAGTTTGGAATATCGAATCTCTTCTTTTCCATTCATAGTTACTCCATAAAAAAATTCGGTAGCATTATTATTAAAAACCGATCCAAACTCATATTCACCCTCTTTGGAAATAATATTAGGTGCAAAAATTTCTGAAACTGTTGATGGTGGCTTTTGTTTAAGGTATTTGAGTCTTTCATCTACTCTATTTCCGCAGATAAATACAAAGAATACACTTAATAGTAAAGTGTATGTTCTCATTTTTGATTTCTTTAGCCTCAAATTTCAACGTTTTGCACTTAAGAAAAAAGCATTAAAGAACTAATATTGTCTCATTACGTGTGATGAGACTCTTTTAAATTTAATTCTCGATAAGCTAATGGTGATAAGTTTGTACTCTTTTTGAAAATTCTGTAGAAACTACTTTTAGAACTAAAACCACATGAAAGACCTATACCTGTTATGGAATAACTTTTAATAGCATTAGATTTTAAAATAGCTTTGGCCTCCTCTACTCGAAATGAGTTTATGGAATCATAAAAACTACTACTCAAAACTTCGCTAAAGAAGGCCGATAGCTTTCTTTCTGAAATTTCCATTGTATCAGCAAGTACCTTCAAATTTAAATCTGGTGATAAGTAGATTTTTTCTTGATGCATACATGAATGAAACTTAGTTTTCAATGCATCTTTTTCGAATTCTTTTAAATAAGAAGATTGTTTGACAAGTTCAATAGGCTTTATTACATATTTTTGAATTAAAAAATTTGGTAAAAAAACAGTAGATTGAGTAAGTCCATAATATCCAAGATATGACATGGCAACGATCATAAATAATACAGTTATATAACCATCCCAAAAAACATTGTACCCAAAATATATCTCAGTTACTGTAATTATAAGGTCTACAATTAGTACGATTAGAAAACTAATTAGAAATTTTTCAATCCATAAAAAGTCCTTCTCAACAATATTCGAATAATTTTGTTTCATAAGGTTACTCACCTTATAGAATAGTTTTAAAGAAATAATAAAATATACTATTCCAAATATATCTTGAACGAATGCCCAATTTGGCACATATTCATGAATTGTATATATATAGTTTGAATTAGCATTCAAAGACTTAGGTAAAATATAAAATGAAAAGTAAACACAGAAGACTATAAAATGTTTTATATTCTTTCTTATTAAGTTTGGCCGTTCTAGAAAAATTGATTTAACATATAGATACATTAAAGGTGGAATAAAGAACCTTACTCCATTTTGCAAATAATCGGTAATAAATTGTAGTGTCTTTAAATCATGTAAGCTCGCATAAAAATATACTATTACATTAAGAATCAAAAACCAAAAAACGACTAATATATACTGCGGTATTTTTTTCTGCTTCAACCTTAGTATACCCACTATTGCAAAAATATTTAATAAAATACCGATTACTAATATGAAGTCTACGGCTAATTTCATTTGAGCTTACTTTTGATTACATGGCTGTATCTAAAATTTGACATGGTGTATGAGTTTAAAAAAAATGATAGTTGCTCTTATTTTAATTAGACCAATCTTATATAGATAATTAACATTAATTATGTAAACTTATAATTTCATTATTTATTTATATTCGGATAACAAAATCCCACCGTATGATTTTTCTGAATCATTTATTCCATAATATTGTCCTTTTGTTAATGTTTTCATTTTTCGTTGAGCTTGCACATAACGTTGGTGTAAGAAAAGTGCCACACCCTAAATTAAAGTGATGAAGGTAGCAATTTTTGTGAACTTTCCACACCCAAGTCACCAAATAAATAACTTCCAACTTTCAGGTTATGCGTAACTGAACTTACGCCTGCCTTTTCAGATAACCACAAGCAAAAATTGTGGGATAACTTGCTGCACCTTCAAAAACTTAGGCGGCTCGATA
>JAKITG010000162.1 GCA_021648195.1 Flavobacteriaceae bacterium
TAATTCCTGCACCAATTAACAATCTAATTTTTAAATTTCCTCGCAGTCTCATAGGTTACTGTTTTAATTAGTGTGTAGATAAACGTAAATTTATAAAAAAGGGGTTATATACAAAATATAGTAAAAGAAATTACAATTGAGAAATTCTCAACGTATTTACCATTCCTTTTTCATGTACTGGCATTGAAGTTAAGTTGATTATATAATCACCTTTTTTTGCATATTTTTTTTCTAAAGTAACTCTGTTTAAATCTTTAACTGTATCATCTGTACTAGCCATTTTGTCATAAAATTGAGCTTTAACACCCCAAAGTAAATTGAGCATGGCTAAAATTCTTCGGTTGTCTGAAAATGCTAAAATATTTGATTTTGGTCTCCAAGAAGAAATTTGAAAAGCAGTATAGCCACTATTTGTTAAAGTTGTAATCGCTCCAGCACCTACATCATCTGCTAAATAAGCTGCATGACGACAAATAGATTTTGTTATAAACCTTTCATTTATACATTCTACTGTATTAACAGGACTATTAATTAGTTCAGAATTTTCAACACTTTCAATAATATTTCTCATTGTTTGTATAACTTCTTTAGGAAATTTACCTACAGAAGTTTCTCCAGAAAGCATAACAGCGTCTGCACCATCCATAATCGAGTTTGCCACATCATTAACTTCTGCTCTTGTTGGAACTTGATTTTCAATCATTGTCTCCATCATTTGTGTAGCGATAATTACTGGTATTCGTGCTTCTTTGGCTTTTCTAACCAGTTTTTTTTGAATTATTGGAACTTCATGCATAGGTATCTCAACACCTAAATCACCTCTAGCAACCATCAAACCATCGCAATTTGCAGTAATTTGGCTAATATTTTGAACTGCTTCTGGCTTTTCAATTTTAGCAATTACAGGAATTCTATAATCAGAATTTTCTTTTATTAAATTATTTATTTTATCTAAATCTTCAGCTGTTCTAACAAATGAAAGAGCTATCCAATCTACATCCAGTTTAATAGCATATAAGGCATCTTTAATATCCTTTTCGGTTAAAGCAGGAAGGGAAATGTTTGTGTTAGGTAGATTTACTCCTTTTTTAGAACTCAATATACCTCCACGTAAAACTTTAGCTTTTACCTCATCTTTTCTATTAGTTTCAATTACTTCAAATAACAATTTACCATCATCAACTAAAATATATTCGCCTACTTCAACATCTTTAGGAAATTTCTGATAAGTCATAAATGCTTTTTCGGCATTTCCTATACATTTGTTTGTTGTAAATGTAAAAATATTTCCTTCTTTAAGCAGTATATTTTCTTCCATTACACCAACACGTAATTTTGGACCTTGTAAATCAGCTAAAATTGCGACATTGAAATTTCGTTTCTCATTAATATCTCGGATGTATTTTATTTTTTGGGCTACATCATCATAGTTTGCATGTGAAAAATTTACTCTAAATACGTTTACACCCAATACCATCATTTCTTCTATTATCTCTTTCGTATCTATTGCTGGGCCTAAGGTGGCAACTATTTTTGTTTTCTTTCTTATTTTCATCTGTTCGTTTTATTGTTTTTTATGATTTCTGAAATATCAAAATCATCATACATATTTCATGTTTAAAATATTAGATAATCCCTAGATTTTAATTGATAAGGATCAACAGTATATGAAGTTATTATTTTATGTGTATTATTAATTTTCAGCAAAATATTTTGCATTTCTTTTTGATCTATATTTCCATCTATTTTAATAAAATAATCTATTTGTTTTTTTTCAGAAATTAAAAAAGATATTTTTGTTTCTTCTACAAATAAATTGTTATTTGTAGAACTTACATTGTCAATAAAAATATATTTATTTGCAATTAATGACCAAGTGGTAAATGTTACTTTATCATTATAACAAAATAAAGAAAAACTACAATTTATTGATGGAAAATCTAAATCTTCTTTAAATCGATTCAAATATATATTCAAGTTTTTGTTTAAAAAGTATGCAATTCTAAAATCTTCTAATGTCGAATGTATTCCGATTAGTGTATAATCATGGTTGTATTCAAAATCAAAAGAATGAATTTTTTGCATAAACTAAATTTTTTGAAAATAAAATTCGTACAAAAATAAAGATATTTTTGAAATTTTTAAGATAAAAAGGGTAAAAACGTTGCAGATAATTTAAAAAATGAAATTATTTAATAAAAATAAAGGAATTAAGAATTCATTAAATGTTTCATTTTATAATACGCGCGTTTTGACGCTATTTCTTCTGCTTTCTTTTTTGAGGTCGCTCTACCTTTTGAAACTAATTCACCATTTAAAAAAAGTTTTACTGCAAAATGTTTTAAAACATCATTCCCATTATCTTCATAAACACTGTATTTTACCTTTTTCTTACTCTTTTGTCCCCATTCAATTAAAACACTTTTATAACTGGTAATTTTACCTTCTAACCTTTCAATGTCAATATAAGGTTCTATTACATTTTTAAATATAAACTTTTCTGTAAACACATATCCTTTATCTTGATGAATAGCACCTATAATAGCTTCAAAAAGATTACCATGGATGTTGTCACCAAAATTTTGATTGTGAATACTGCTTTTCACAAAGTTTATTAAGCCAAAACCTTTACCTAATCCATTCAGGTGCTCTCTACTTACAATTTTTGAACGCATTTGAGTAAGATTGCCTTCGTCTCCCCTTGGTATCTCTTGAAAAAGATAACTTGTAATTACAGCTCCTAAAATTGCATCGCCTAAAAATTCTAATCGCTCATAATTTAAAGGATGTCCTTCTGTATTTGTTGCTTTTAAAGAACTGTGTGTAAAGGCCTCAATGTAATAATTGATGTTTTTAGGTTTAAATCCTAACATTTTTCTTATCGAAAAATTAAAACTCTCATCTTTATCTTTTGATGTAGAATTTATTATTTTACGTATAAAATTCATTAAAGTTTATTCTTCTAATTTTCTAAATAAAACACAGGCATTGTGTCCTCCAAATCCAAAGGTATTACTCATTGCTATTTTCATATTCCTTTTTTGAGGTTTATTAAGAGTGAGGTTTAATTTTGAATCAATTTGATCATCATCTGTAGAATGGTTAATGGTAGGAGGTATAATGCCATTTCTAATAGCTAATATTGATGCAATTGCCTCAATAACTCCTGCTGCACCTAGTAAATGACCTGTCATTGATTTTGTAGAATTGATGTTCATTTTATAGGCATGATCACCAAAAACAGATTGAACAGCTTTTAATTCGGCAACATCACCAAGCGGAGTAGAGGTTCCATGCATATTTATAGCATCAACCTCTTCGGGTTGAATACCAGCATCTTTTAAACAATTTCTCATAACAATTTTGGCACCTAATCCTTCTGGATGAGGAGCTGTAATATGATGTGCATCTGCAGATAGTCCACCGCCAATAAGTTCAACATAAATTTTTGCTCCACGAGCTTTCGCATGCTCATATTCTTCGAGTATTAATGCTCCTGCTCCTTCTCCTAAAACAAAACCATCACGGTTTTTATCAAAAGGTCTAGATGCAGTTTTTGGATCATCATTTCTAGCTGATAATGCATGCATTGCATTAAACCCTCCAACTCCTACAATATTGATAGCTGCTTCTGATCCACCAGTAACAAATACATCTGCATGACCTAACCTAATGTAGTTTAAAGCATCTATTATTGCATTTGCCGATGATGCACAAGCTGAAACTGTTGTGAAATTAGGGCCATGAAGTTTGTGTTTTATTGATATATGTCCTGGAGCAATATCGGCTATCATTTTGGGAATAAAAAAAGGATTGAAACGCGGAGTTCCATCTCCATCAGAAAAGTTTAAAACTTCATTTTGAAATGTTTCTAAACCTCCAATTCCTGCGCCCCAAATTACACCTATGCGACTTCTATCTTCACTTTCTAAGTCTATTCCAGAATCGGCAAGAGCCTCATCTGCAACAACCATTGCATATTGCGTAAACTTATCCATCTTACGTGCTTCTTTTCTATTAAGAAACTCATTAATATCAAAGTTTTTAAGTTCACATGCAAAACGAGTCTTAAATTTGGAAGCATCAAAATGAGTAATAGGGGCTGCGCCACTAACACCATTAATAAGACCTTCCCAATATTCATTTAAATTATTACCAATTGGGGTTAAAGCACCCATTCCAGTAACTACAACTCGTTTTAATTCCATATAATATGGTTTAAATTAATATGATACAAAAAAGTACGAGCATTACCTTAAAAGGTAAAAACTCGTAATTTTTTGTAAACATTTCATTTACTTCTTCGCTTCTTCAATATAGCTAATTGCTTGACCTACAGTGCCAATATTTTCTGCTTGATCGTCTGGAATTTGAATATCAAATTCTTTTTCAAATTCCATTATTAATTCTACTGTATCTAGTGAATCTGCTCCTAAATCGTTTGTAAAGTTAGCCTCGGTTGTAACTTCATTTTCG
>JAKITG010000007.1 GCA_021648195.1 Flavobacteriaceae bacterium
GAGACATACTTAAATATGATAAGTTAATACTGGCAACAGGAAGTAAACCCAATAAGTTTGGATGGCCAGGACAAGATTTAGATGGTGTGATGGGAATGTATCATAAACAAGATTTAGAAAGCTTAGAGAAATATGCTCCAAATAATAAGGTGTGTAAACGAGCTGTGATTGTTGGTGGTGGATTAATAGGAATTGAGCTTGCCGAAATGCTCAACTCTCGTAATATTCCAGTAACCTTTTTAGTGAGAGAAAATAGTTTTTGGGATACTGTTTTACCAGAAGGTGAAAGCGCAATGATAAACAGGCATATTAAAAACCATCATATAGATTTGCGATTGGGTGCTAATTTAAAAGAAATTATTGCTGATGAAAATGGAAAGGTAAAATCAGTTATTATTGCAGAAACTGGCGAAGAAATATTTTGTAATGTCGTTGGGTTAACAGTAGGAGTTTCACCAAATATAGATTTTTTAAAAAATTCTGATATTGAAATTGGAAAAGGTGTAAAAGTAAACCGTTTTTTAGAAACTAATAGTAAAGATGTATATGCTATTGGCGATTGTGCAGAACAACACCAAACAATCGGACAACGCAAAACCATAGAAGCTATTTGGTACACAGGGCGCATGATGGGAGAAACTTTAGCACAAACAATTTGTGGAAATAGAATTGAATATAAGCCAGGACACTGGTTTAATTCGGCTAAATTTTTAGATATAGAATATCAAACCTATGGTTGGGTTTTTGAAAAACCAAGAGAAAATGAAAAACATTTTCATTGGAAACATGAAGATGATACCAAATGTATTACGGTTTGTTTTGATAAAAATACCAATCAATTTTTAGGAATCAATATTTTTGGAATTAGAATGCGTCATGAAATTTTTGATCGATGGTTAACTCAAAAACAAGATGTTGATTATGTAATGAATCATCTACCTGAAGCTAATTTTGATCCAGAATTTTACAACAAATTTGAAAAAGAAATTCTTGCAACTTATAGACATCAATTACAAACAACTTAATGAAATTACAAGCTGCAATAAAGCATGATATACCTGCAAGACTTTTCTAACCTTGCAGGGAAAAATAAATAAAAAAATGAGCAACAAAATAAATCATAGTATGTCTTTAGCAAAACCTGAAGCGAACAACCTTTCTGTAAAACAGAAAATTGCACTTGCACTTGGAACTATTGGTGTTTTTATTTTGGTATTGACTTTTTTTAATGCCAATTTACCTAATAGTAGCTTGTTTTTAACGAGTGCTTTAGTATTGATTTCTGTTGGAGTAATTTTATTTGCTAATGATGCGTACTTAACAAAAATAAAAGGTATAAAAAATGATGGCGTTTGGTTTAAATCTATTTCATCTCGAGGATTTTTAGGTTGGATTACTGGAGTTATTCTAACGTTATTTTACATTGTATTATATTTTTACCCTCATTTATTAGGTTTGGGTATTGAAGGGGCTTCTAATACAGGTTTGGTATCTTTATTTGATCCTTTGAGCAAATTATTAAATGGGGGAGTGGCAAGTCAATGGTTTGTTTATGGCACACTCTATACAGTAGCTATTTTGATATTTGGCTATAAATTTATTCTAAAATACCGACATAATCGCTATCAGCAATTACGTACATTTTCAGTCATGTTTTTTCAGTTGGGATTTGCATTTTTGATTCCTGAATTTATGGCTAGATTAAATACAGATACTTTTAAATTACCTTATTACGATTTAAAAAGTATGTGGCCTTTAAGCTATTATAACTTTGAACAGTATAGAATCGATGAGTTTGTTCATGCAGGGAATGTAGGTTTATTATTATTAGTTTTCGGAATAGTTTCCATCTTTGTTATTTCACCTTTTTTGACCTATAAATATGGAAAACGTTGGTATTGTTCTTGGGTTTGTGGTTGTGGTGCATTGGCAGAAACTACAGGAGATGCTTTTCGTCAATTATCCTCTAAAAAACTATCAGCATGGAAACTAGAACGTTGGTTAATACATACTGTTTTGGTATTCGTAGTAGTTATGACAACGGCTGTAATTTATACCTACTTAGGTTATGATCTAAATAAATATTGGTTAACGAAAGATGTGTTTTTAATTTTAGTTGTAGCACTTTTGACAGTAATATTCTCTGTAGTAATGATTTTTAAACGTAATGAATTTGGTAAAGATGCACGTTATGGCGCTATTGGTTATTTTGTAACTATTATAGTTCTTATTGGAATGCACTATTTTAATAATGGTACAAAATTATTTTTGTTTGAAGCAGAAACATTACGCTCATTTTATGGGTTTATGATTGGAGCAATTTTTTCTGGTGTAGTTGGTACTGGTTTTTATCCAATTTTAGGCAATCGTGTATGGTGTAGATTTGGTTGTCCGATGGCAGCAATCTTAGGTTTTCAACAACGACTATTTTCAAAATTTAGGATTACTACCAATGGAGGACAATGTATTTCTTGTGGAAATTGCTCTACATATTGCGAAATGGGAATAGATGTTCGTGCTTATGCACAAAAAGGAGAAAATATAGTGCGTTCAAGTTGTGTTGGGTGCGGGGTTTGTTCAGCTGTTTGCCCGAGAGGAGTTTTGAAATTGGAAAATGATTTGATGAAAGGGCGTATAAATGCTACTGAAATATTATTGGGCAATGATATAGATTTGATGGATTTTGTAAACCAAAAAATGTGAGATATATTCAGTATTTTATAATTAATCTTTTTTTCTTTTTTACATTAAACATTTATGCTCAAAAGAAATATCAAAAAAACTATTTTGATAATGGAAATTTACAATCTGAAGGTTGGATACAAGACAACAAAAAAACAGGCTACTGGAAATTTTACTATAAAAATGGAAATACAGAAAAAAAAGGTCACTATAATAAAGGAAGAGTAAACAAGTATTGGTATTTTTACTGTGAAAAAGGCGTTAAAAAAAGTGAAGGACATTTTGTTAATGGGAAAAGAAATAATTGGTGGATTCTTTATGATGAAAATCAACAGATTATTCATAAAAGAGAGTTGAAGGATAATTTAAAAAATGGATATTGTTTGTGTTATAAAAATAGAGAACTAATAAAAGTTGAAGAATATAAAAATGGGAAAAAAATTAAAGAATGGACAAATATTAAATCCTTTAAAAGGAGAAATAATTTATTTGGTTTTTAATGATGAAAATTAAAGTCATCATTCCAGCTTATAATGAAGCAGATTCTATAGCTCATGTTATTCATGAAATACCGAGTATAGTAGATGAAATTATTGTGGTAAATAATAATTCTTCCGATGATACTGTTAAGAATGCTAAAAATGCAGGGGCAACGGTTCTTAATGAATCTCAAAAAGGTTATGGATATGCTTGCTTAAAAGGAATGAATTATATCAAAAATCAATCTGTAAATCCAAGTATTATTGTGTTTTTAGATGGTGATTATAGCGATTATCCTAAAGAACTTTTAAAAATCATTAAACCTATTAAAAATGACAATATTGATTTTGTAATTGGTGCGAGAGTAAAACGATTAAGAGAACAAGGTTCTATGACACCGCAGCAAATATTTGGAAATTGGTTAGCCACATTTTTAATGCGAATATTTTTTAGAGCAAAATTTACAGATTTAGGTCCTTTTCGAGCTATAAAATATGACAAGCTGTTAGCTTTAAGCATGGAAGACAAAACTTATGGTTGGACGGTAGAAATGCAATTGAAAGTACTAAAGCAAAAAATGACATATGTTGAAATTCCTGTACAATATAGAAATAGAATTGGTGTATCAAAAGTGTCTGGAACAGTAAAAGGATCAGTTCTAGCAGGAATAAAAATTTTAAGTTGGATATTTAAGTACAGTTTTAAATAATGATTATTGAATATAGTATTATAACTGTTTATTCTATTGCCTTGGTGTTGATTTTTATATACGCCTTAGCACAATTAAATTTATTATTTAATTATTTAAAAGCGCAAAAAATAAAAGATGATAGCCCTAAATTTGATTTTAGTGATGTTGATGAAATTCCGTTTGTAACGATTCAATTACCTGTTTTTAACGAAATATATGTGATGGATCGTTTGTTAAAAAATATTGCTAAAATTGATTATCCCAAAAATAAATTAGAAATTCAAGTTTTAGATGATTCTACAGATGAATCCTTAGATATTACAGCCAAACATATTAAACAATTGCAAAATACAGGCTTAGATATTCAACATGTTTTAAGAGAAAACCGTGTAGGTTTTAAAGCAGGAGCCTTAAAGGAGGGTTTGAAAACTGCAAAAGGCGAATTTATTGTTATTTTTGATGCCGATTTTCTTCCAAAAAAAGACTGGTTACAAAATACAATTCCATATTTTAAAGATGAAAATATTGGCGTTATTCAAACCCGGTGGGGACATATCAATAGAAATTATTCCATTCTTACTAAAATTCAAGCCTTTGCTCTTGATGCACATTTTACATTAGAACAAGTAGGGCGTAATAGCAAAAAACACTTTATTAATTTTAATGGAACAGCAGGTGTTTGGCGAAAAAAATGTATTCTAGATGCAGGAAATTGGGAAGGTGATACACTAACAGAAGATTTGGATTTAAGCTATAGGGCGCAATTAAAAAATTGGAAATTTAAATATTTAGAAAATGTAATAACTCCTGCAGAACTTCCTGTTGCTATAAGCGCAGCACGTACACAACAATTTAGATGGAATAAAGGAGGTGCTGAAAATTTTAGAAAAATGTTTTTTAAAATAATTACAAATAAGAATATTTCAGTAAAAACTAAAATACATGGACTTTTGCATTTATTGAATAGTACCATGTTTTTAAACATTTTTATTGTCTCGATTTTAAGCATACCTATGTTGTATATTAAAAATGAGAATGAACAATTAAGATCATATTTTTATATGATGAGTTTCTTTGTTATAAGCTCACTTATATTTTTTATATGTTATTGGTTTATGTATAAAAATAGTTATGGAAAAGGCTTAAAAAAATTCATTGAATATACAGGTATGTTTTTCGTATTTTTTTCTATTGTTATGGGATTTTCTTTACATAATTCTATTGCAGTTTTAGAAGGTCATTTTGGTAAAAAAAGTGATTTTATACGTACCCCTAAATTCAACATTAATTCACTGAAAGACACTTGGAAAGATAATAAATATCTAAATAAAAAAATGTCCTTTAATGTTGTTTTAGAAGGTTTACTTGTACTGTATTTTGCTTTTGGAATGTATAGTGCCTTTATTGTAGGGAATCAAGGTGGTGATTTTGGATTATTTCCTTTTCATTTAATGCTGTTTTTTGGGTTTGGTTATGTGTTTGTTAAATCGTTAACTTCTAAAATATAATTATTTGGGCGTTACCTAAAGGTCGCACTGTACACTATATCTTTTTTATCGTGCCTCAAAAAAAGGATACCGTTTCCATTGCTAACGCAAAACCATCTTTCAATAAAACTTTAATCAGTATATTGTAACCATGCTAAATACAAGCTTTTTAAAACTCAATAAAACACCAATTTTATTAGCACTAGTAAGCATTATTTTATATGCTTTCTTTGCCTATGATTTAATCAGAACAGATTATATAAAACTAATAAGCTTGTATATTGTATTGTTCATTTTATTCTACAAACTCACTCAAACAAAGAAACATAATTTTAGACTTTTAGTCATTATTTCATTTTTATTTCGATTGGTTTTTTTACTTGCAATTCCAAATTTATCACAAGATTTTTATCGCTTTATTTGGGATGGAAATATGATTTTATCAGGACTTAACCCATATCTTACAACTCCTGATTATCAGATGAATTTAGGTATTATAAATACATTCTCAAACCAAATTGAGTTATACAACGGGATGGGAAAACTAAGCGCAAGTCATTTTACCAATTACCCACCAATAAACCAGCTGTGTTTTGTAATTGCTAATCTGTTTCCTGGAAGCAGTATTTTAAGCCCTACAATTGGCTTAAGGCTTATTATTATTGCAGCAGATTTTGGAACACTTTATTTTGGGAAAAAATTATTAGAAAAATTAAAACTGCCTGTCCATAACATATTTTGGTATTTATTAAATCCGTTTATTATTATTGAGCTCACAGGTAATTTACATTTTGAGGCTGTAATGATTTTCTTTTTAATTTGGAGTTTATATTTACTGCATATAGGTAAATGGAAAACTGCAGCTATTGTATTGGCATTATCTATATCAGTAAAATTGATTCCACTTATATTTTTACCACTATTATTTCAATATTTTCTTAATAAGAACCCCTCCTTTAAAGTTGGAATTGGTAAGCTAATAATATTTTATGCTATTGTAGGGTTTATAACGATAGTTCTATTTTCTCCTTTTTTATCAGTTGAGTTTATCAATAATTATGTAGAAACAGTAGGGTTATGGTTTCAGAAATTTGAATTTAATGCGAGTATCTACTATATCGTAAGAGAAATAGGTTACCTCATTACAGGGTGGAATGAAATTGCTGTTATAGGTAAAGTTACTCCTGTTGTTGTAATAGTATTTATCTTAATCATATCATTTTTTAGGAAAAATAAAACTATAATCGAATTAATTACAGTTATGTTATTGGTGTTAAGTTTCTACTATTTTACAGCAACAACTGTACACCCTTGGTATTTGGCTACACTTGTGATTTTATCAATTTTTACCAAATATAAATTTCCATTAGTATGGAGTTTTATCATTATTATAAGTTATTTGGCTTATGCCAATTCAAATAATACAGAAAATTTATGGATTATTGGATTAGAATATTTAATTGTATATGTGGTTGTTATACGGGAAATATTTATGAAATCAACATTGATAAAAGAACAAAATAAAGGAGGCTATTAAATATTTTTTTTAAAAATTTAGACACGTATTAAACTTTTTTTATGGAATTTAAATAAAAATTAACAATATTTTCACTATTATTGCATCTGATTTGAATTTTACTATGTGTATATTCGTCAAAAAAATAGCCCATGGATATAAAAGAATTAGTTGAACGAGGATTAGAATTTGAAAAACGAAAGTTTGTATTTAGAAATACAAGTGATCGTATTCGATGTTCAAAGGAAGCAAAAGAAATTATTTTAGGTATCAATGAAACCTACAAACTAACCAAGGATGTAGAACTTATGGATCTTATGAAAAGGCTATCAGTTATTAAGAAAAAAGCTGAAAAACGATTAAATATGAGAATTACAGTATAATAAATATACAAGCACTTAGATTAGTTTTATCTAAGTAAGTGTTAGGACCTCGAAACTCTCCCCGAGGTCTTATTTAAAAAGCTATATTTATTTTGTTAATCCAAATTCTTATCGCCCCTTTCACTTAAATTTATTAAAATAGATTTTTTAAGCTAATTTAAACGCATAAGCAACTGCATGTACACTTTTTAAAGCAGGTATGATTCCAGAAAAATCACATTCTTTATCATTTATTTTTTTCATTTCAGCTTCTAAATGAGGAAGAATAAACGCTCCGCCATACTCGCTAAAAAACCACCCTGATTAGAGTACTTTTTAAAATAATTTTCTGACATCTCTAAATACTTGTTGAACCCCTCATTGAGAGTTTTGATTACCTGAGGATTGCCTCGAAATTAAAAATAGTTTTCTCGGAAACATACCTCGTACCTTGTTGAGGTTGTTAATTTTAAAATTCATTTTCACTAGTTTTTAAAAACTTCCAAAAGAATAAAATTTAAAATATCATTGGATTTATTAGGAGTAGGTTATTAAATTACCAAATATTTTAATTATAATACATATTTTATATTTGTTTTTTATAATTTTGGAGTCAACAAACCTTATTTAATAAATGCTTAATATATGCTTATTATAGGAATTGCAGGAGGGACAGGAAGTGGGAAAACAACAGTAGTCGGTCAAATAATTAATGAACTACCAGCAAATGAAGTTACTGTTATTTCACAAGATTCATATTATAATGAAACAAATCATTTGACCTATGATGAAAGATGTAAAATAAATTTTGACCATCCTAAATCGATAGATTTTGATTTGCTAATCAGTGATTTAAAAAAATTAAAAAATGGAGAAACCATCGAGCAACCTATTTATTCGTTTGATGTACATAATAGAATTAGTGATACTTTAACAACTTCTCCACGAAAAGTAATTATTGTTGAAGGAATTTTAATCTTCACAAATAAAGATTTACGCGATTTACTAGATATTAAAGTATTTGTTCATGCCGATTCAGATGAACGGTTAATTAGAAGGCTTAAACGTGATATTGAAGATAGAGGTAGAGATATCAATGAAGTGTTAACGCGTTATCAAGATACATTAAAACCAATGCATCTTCAATTTATTGAGCCTACTAAAAACTATGCAGATATTATTATTCCAAATAATAAATACAATACTGTTGCAGTTGATATTGTAAGAACAGTTATAAACGAAAGAATAAAAGATGACATTTAATCAGTTTAGACAAAAAAAAATAATTAAATTTATAGGAAATAAATACTTTATTGTCTTGTTGTTTTTTGTAATTTGGATGTTATTTTTCGATGAAAATTCCTATTTAAATCATTATGAATTGAATAAAGAAATTGATAAATTAGAAGATGCTAATGAATATTTTGAAACACAAATTGAAGCAGATAGTAAAGTGATTAATAATTTAAAAATTCCAGATTCCTTAGAGAAATATGCACGTGAAGAATATAAAATGAAGAGAGAAAATGAAGACATTTTCATTATTGAATATGATTCAGTAGAAAAAAATTAATTCCTCCTTAGGAAATATTCAAAGATAAATGGATTATAAATATCAAAACCACTATGAGTAATTCTTTATTTGACAATTTTTTTCCAGTTTCGGCTAAGCAGTGGAAACAAAAAATTCAGTTTGATTTAAAAGGTGACGATTACAATCAAACATTACTTACCCAAACCCATGAAGGAATTACCATAAAACCATTTTATCATGCCGATGATTTTAAACAATTGGAAATTTCAGAAATGCCAAGTAGTTTTAAAATTTGTCAAACCATTTTTATAAATAATGAAAAAACAGCCAATTATTTAGCTATTGATGCTTTAAATAGAGGTGCTGATTCTATTAAATTTATTGCTACTAAACCTTTTGAATGTGATGTTTTATTTCAAAATTTATTTTTATTGCCTTCTAAATTAAATATCTATTTTCAATTACAATTTTTAGAGAAAGAATTTTTATTAAAATTAATAGACTTTGTAAAAGGGAAAACAGTTTTTTTAAATATTGATATTCTTGGAAATCTTGTAACAACTGGAAATTGGTTTTACAATCATAAAAAAGATCATGAAATACTAAAAATCCTATTAAAAAATAATACTTCTGCTATAGGTGTTGATGTTAGTCAGTATCAAAACTCAGGTGCGAATATTGTTCAGCAAATAGCTTATGCATTAGCACATGCTAACGAATATTTAAATTTTATTGATAAAAATAAAATAGAAAAACAATTATTTACAATCAACTTTAATTTTTCTATCGGAGGAAATTACTTTTTTGAAATAGCTAAACTTAAAGCTTTTCGATACTTATGGAAACTGTTGATAGAGGAATATAATTTTGATGTTATCGCAAATATTTTTGTCGAACCCAGTTTGAGAAATAAAACAATTTACGATTATAATACCAATATGTTGCGAACTACTACCGAATGTATGAGCGCAATTTTAGGAGGAGCAAATACCATAAGCAATGTTTCGTATGACACAATATTTCATAAAAAAAATGAATTTGGTGAAAGAATTGCTCGCAATCAATTGCTTATTCTGAAAGAAGAAAGTAATCTTAAAAATTCTGATTTTGTAAAAGGAACTTATTATATCGAAGAGTTAACCTATGAAATTGCCGAAAAATCTTTAACATTATTTAAAAATATTGAAAATAGCGGGGGGTTTATTAGTCAACTTTTTGAAGGAACAATTCAAAGAAAAATAGAAGAAAATGCTATAAAAGAACAACAACAATTTGATGATGTTAAACATGTTTTATTAGGAATAAATAAGTACCCCAATGCAGATGATAAAATGAAAGATACTATAGAATTGTATCCGTTTTTAAAAATAAAATCTAATGAAACTACTATAAAACCTGTAATTTCAAAACGATTGGCTGAAAAATTAGAAAAAGAAAGATTGAATAATGAATCAATTAGTTAATTTGAGAATTTAATAATGCAAAGAAAGAATATACAACATATAACTCTAAAAGCTAAAAGTCAAGAGCCAAGAATCAATAGCTATAATCACGAAAATTTTGTAGCAGGAATTCCGCCATATCTTCGTGGTCCGTATTCTACAATGTATGTTCGCCATCCGTGGACAATAAGGCAATATGCAGGTTTCTCTACTGCCGAAAAAAGTAATGCTTTTTATAGACGAAATTTAGCAGCAGGACAAAAAGGATTATCAGTTGCATTTGATTTGGCAACACATCGTGGTTATGATTCCGATCATGATCGTGTAGAAGGAGATGTTGGTAAAGCAGGAGTTGCGATAGATTCTGTAGAGGATATGAAAATTTTATTTGATAAAATTCCTTTAGATAAAATGTCGGTTTCAATGACTATGAACGGAGCGGTTTTACCCATTTTGGCATTTTTTATTATCGCTGCCGAAGAGCAAGGTGTAGCCCCAGAACAACTTTATGGAACCATTCAAAACGATATTTTAAAAGAGTTTATGGTACGTAATACTTATATTTATCCACCATTGCCATCAATGAAAATTATTGCAGATATTTTTAAATATACCACTAAAAATATGCCTAAATATAATAGTATTTCAATTTCTGGATATCATATGCAAGAAGCAGGAGCTACATCCGAAATTGAATTGGCATATACTTTAGCTGATGGGTTAGAATATATCAGAACAGGAATAACATCAGGAATAGATATTGATAAATTTGCACCTCGTTTGTCTTTCTTTTGGGGAATAGGAATGGATCATTTTACCGAAATTGCTAAACTGAGAGCAGGACGACTATTGTGGGCAAAAATTGTCAAACAATTTAATCCGAAAAATCCAAAATCGTTGGCATTAAGAACACATTGTCAAACTAGTGGTTGGAGTTTAACAGCGCAAGATCCGTTTAATAATGTATCTAGAACTGTTATTGAAGCTATGGCAGCTACTTTAGGAGGAACGCAATCGTTACATACCAATGCCTTGGATGAAGCAATTGCATTGCCAACTGATTTTTCGGCAAGAATTGCGAGAAATACTCAAATTTACCTTCAGGAAGAAACTAAAATTACAAAAACTGTTGATCCTTGGGCAGGAAGTTTAGCTTTAGAAAAATTAACTGACAAAATTGCTAGTAAAGCTTGGAAATTGATACAGGAGGTTGAGGAACTAGGAGGGATGACAAAAGCTATTGAAAAAGGGATTCCAAAAATGCGCATTGAAGAAGCTTCAGCAAAAAAACAAGCAAGAATTGATAGTGATAAAGATGTAATTGTTGGTGTAAATAAATTTCAGACAAGAGAAGAAGATACTATTGCTATTTTAGAAATTGATAATGAAGCAGTACGAAGCTCTCAAATAAAAAGATTGCAAAAAATAAAATCAGAAAGAAATAATGAAGAGGTAAAACTTGTATTAAATAATTTAACAGTTTGTGCAAAAACAAGTGAAGGAAATTTGTTAGATTTGGCAGTACAAGCGGCTCGAAAAAGAGCAACCTTAGGTGAAATTTCGAAAGCTTTAGAAAAAGTCTTTGGAAGATATAAAGCACAAATAAATACCATTACTGGCGTGTATAGTAAAGAAATAAAAAATGATCATAGATTTAAAAAAGCCATAAATCTTTCAGATGAGTTTGCCGAATTAGAGGGTAGACGTGCAAGAATTATGGTTGCAAAAATGGGACAAGATGGTCATGATAGAGGTGCAAAGGTTGTTGCAACAAGTTTTGCAGATTTAGGATTTGATGTAGATATTGGTCCGTTATTTCAAACACCACACGAAGTGGCAAAACAAGCTGTAGAAAATGATGTTCATGTTCTAGGAATTTCTTCGCTTGCTGCAGGACATAAAACTCTTGTGCCACAAGTAATAGCCGAACTAAAAAACTATGGTAGAGAAGATATTTTGGTAATAGCTGGCGGAGTTATTCCTACTCACGATTATCAATTTTTATTTGATTCAGGTGTCGTTGGTATTTTTGGACCTGGTACGAAAATAACTGAATCTGCTATTGAAATATTAGAATTGTTGTTGGAAAGAGTGAAATAAAATAAGTATAGAATTTCTAAAAAAATATAGACTACCAAATTATGAAGACCGCCAACTGAATACAGCTACTGCTTTCTGAATACTAAAAACTCCCTTCATTCTCCAATTGAATTGCTTTTGGAAACAAAATATTATTTTCTAAATGTATATGTTGATGCAAGTCTTGCTCAAACTCTTCTAATTTAGCATATAATGCTTTAAAGGTATTGCAAGCATTTTCTGGAGGCGTATAATTATTTGTCAGTTTTGAAATTTCTTTAAAAATATCTCCTGCGTTATCGTGCTCGTTCTCCATCATTTGTATTGGGTTTTTTATAGTTCCAAAATGAGGAACAAACGCTTCGATATCTCCTTTTTTTACTTTTATCAATTGTTTTACATAAGGAAACAGTATTAACTCTTCTTTCTTCATGTGCGTTGCAAGTTCATTAGCAACCCCTACAAATAGTTTGTGAATTTCTACAACTTCTGTATAATGATGTCCGTGTACTTTTGCAACTTTACTTGCATATTGAAGAAGTAACGGAATGTTCTCTTCAACATAGGTATGATGCACATTTTCGATATGATCTACAAGAAAATCTAATTCCCATTTATCATAATTATACGCATTAGAAACAGCATCAATACGACTCATTTCTTCTTTCAATTCAACAAAGTTTATATCTTTTTTCTTGCAGGCTTTTTCGATGGTAATTCCTCCGCCACAACAGAAATCAATTCCGTATTTTTTAAAAATATGTGCTGCTTTTATATTCTCTGTTACAACTTCTGCTACTGTTTTATCTTTTGTTATATTCATCTTTATTGTTCCTAACAATTACAATGCTAAATTAATACTAATTTGTCTTTTATGCAATAATCAGTATCCGTTTTAAAGAAAAATTAACACTTCAAAAAAAGTGTTTAAAAATCCTTTTTGCGCAACTTTCTATTCATTCTATATAATGGTATTAAAACCCAAAAACAAAGCACTGAAAAAGAGGTGAAAACACCCAAATTAGTTCCTAAAAAGTCTTTAAAAACAGCTCCTGTATAACCCAATAATGCAGAAATATCTAGTTTTAAAAGAATTAATATTCGCGATAAATCTATTGGATTAAATAATGTTGCAAATAAGGAAAACTTATCTAGCGGGTATTCGCTAAAAGTCATCAACAAAACCATAAAGATTCCATCATAAATAACGGCTAAAAACAACCACATTAAAATTGCGTAACCAAAACCTTTTATTTTATTTTCGTTAGAAAGTGCTATGTTGTATGCCAAAACAACAAATATAAAATTCAAAAAAGCACCAACTACAAGCAGCAAACTAAAATCGAAAATTGCCGATGATTTAAACAATCCATATAGCATAAACGGAATGCCAATTCCTAAAACCAAACTAAGTGTAAGAGATAGTGAAACACCCAAATATTGTCCCATAAAAATAGTGCTTCTTTTTATGGGTTGCGCCAATAATAATTCGGTAAATTCTTTTGAATTGTAGTAATACATCACTCCAAAAATTGTTCCTATTAATGGTGTTAAAACAATAATGATATTCATTAGCGTAATAACTGCTTTGTCAATATCATTATTTAAAAACAATAAAACAAAACTTAGCAATAAATAGAATATAAAATAGACATAACTCCATCTACTTCGTAATAAATCGAAAACACTGTATTTTAAAATTTTAAGCATATTGTTTAGATATTAAATTAGCAATAGCGTGTTCTAAATTGGTTTGATTTGTTTGTTTTTTTAGCGTGTTTACGCATCCTTGAAAATAAATTTTCCCATCTAACAGAAACACTATTTCATCGGCAAGTTCTTCTACTACGCTCATAATATGTGTTGTAATTAAAATTGTTTTTCCCTTTTCTTTTTCTTTTCTGATGCGTTTTTTTAAAGCGATTAATGCGATTGGGTCTAAACCTGTTGTTGGTTCATCTAAAATAATTAGTTCGCTATCAAACATAAAAGTTAAAACTAAATTTACTTTTTGTTTTGTTCCTCCAGAAAGGTTTCCTAGTTTCTTGCTTAAAAAATTTTGCAAACCAAATAATTGGATTAATTCCTCTTCATTTGATGATTTTGGACGTAAATTTTTAACCATTGCAATCAATTCTTTTACGGATAAATTTGCAGGGAAATTTGCTATTTGTGGCAAATAGTTTATGTCATTTCTATAATTCCATTTTTTCAAAACACTTTTATTATTTACTAAAATTTCTCCACTATTTGGCACAACCATTCCTAATAAACATTTAATCAAAGTTGTTTTTCCTGAACCATTTGGTCCTAAAACAGCAAAAATTCCACCTTTATTGATATTTAAATCTAAACCGTCTAAAACAGTCAATTTTCCAAATTTTTTATGTAGGTTTTTTATGTTTATCATTTTTTTTGTTTATATTAAGACCTAACAGGTTTTTAAAACCTGTTAGGTCTATTTAATCCTCTATTTTTTTATTTTTTATTAAGTTTCTTTTCATTTTTCACTTTCAATTTACTCAACAGGATTTATAGGTTTCATTATTGGTTTACTATCTTTTAAATTATCTGGTGTAAAAACAGGCGATACTTTTTCAGAAAAATTAATAATATCAACAAATAAACTTCGCAATAAAATTAACGTTTCAGGAACTCTATTTACTACATACGAAAACAGTTTTACAGGTCTGTGTGGCACATCTCCAATTCCATTTTTATCAATGTCGTAGCCAGAATAGTCACTCCAATAATTTGCTTCAAATTTATTGTCATTAAGTCGGCTGTTGTAAGACAAATCAAAAGAATTGTGCATAAAATTATTGTACTCAAAAGTATTGGTATAACAGCCGCCAGTAAATCGTAAAGCCCAACCATTTCTTATAAAATGATTGTTTTTGTAGGTAATTCTATTACAGCCATCAATATTGATTCCTACCGTATTTTGCTCAAAAATATTATTTGTAATTTCGGCATCATTAATTTCTTTTAGTAGCAATCCGTAAGATGCTGTTCCCCAATTAAAATGAAATGTATTGTAGTACATTTTTATATTTTTTGAAAACATTACGGCAACTCCTGCCCCATTTTTTTTAAACTCATTATGATGATATTCATTGTTGTTAGAAAACATAAAATGAAGACCATAACGCACGTTATTGGTGCTTGTATTGTTTGAAACAGAACTTTTACTAATAAATTCTAGATAGATACCATCTCTCATTCCCTTTATCGTATTTTGCTCTATACGCATATTTTTACATTTCCAAAGATGAAAACCATTTCCTGATGAGGCTTCACTTACAGCATTACCAGTTATTTTATTGTTTTGCAATAATCCGTATTTAGAACTTTGGATAATAAAACCGTAGAATACATTTTCTAAAATATTATCTTTTATTACAAAATTTTTACTTTTAGCAACAAAAACAGCAGCAATTTCTTTGGTATAACTTACACCTATATTTTTAAACTTAAATCCTGAAAGGCTAAAATTAGTTGCTTTGATTGCAAAAACACTATCCGTTTTATTTTCTGCATCTATAGTTGGATAGTTTTCACCAATGATGTGGATTCCTTTGGTAATAAAAATTTTAGTTTCCTTATAAATGCCCTTTTTTACCAAAATAGTATCTCCTTTTTTTGCCAATAATACTGCCTCTTTAATTGTTTTAATCGGACAAGTTTTGCAGACTTGTATTGTATTTGCCTGTAAATTAATGGAAATTAGTAAGAAAAAAAGAATACTATACTTCATATGTTTAGACTTTATTTTTTATAGGAAACATATGTGTTCGCTATTAATCTTTTCGTTGTGTGATAAAAATTTTAACATGCTCGGTTCATGTGTTTATTGTGCTAATTTTGCTTTTATTTGGCTCCAAGTATATAATTCTCCTCCATATTCTTGTTGTATTTTTGTTGCAGTTTTTTTTAACTTAAAAGCCGATAAATTTGCTCCCATAGGACTTTTAATTTTTTCTGAAACTAAAAAAGTTACTGTTTTTGCAGTTACCAAATTTCCTGGATTTTCAAAATCTGCTACTAAAATAAAAGCCAATAAATCTTCATTTTTCTCTTGATTTATTTTCATAACTAAACATTCTACAGCGTCAAACATATATGCTCTTCCTTTTTGAGTAACATATTGCGATGCGTGTTTTTTATCAACAACAGTCATATCGCAATAAAGGCAATGATCGTTTCCGTAATTAATTTCTTTTGGTTCAACTTTACAGGAAATCATCAGTAAAAAAAATAAAACAAGTGTAAGTGCTTTTTTTTTCATATTTAAATAAATAATTTAGGTAAAGATATATAATACTAATTTAATATGATTTTCTGATTTTCGTTTCTTTTTTACCAACAAAAAATGCAATAAAGGTCATCATCATACCTACAAACATAAACCAAGCGCCAGACATTGGATAAGAATGTGCTGTAAAATTCAAAATATCTTTAGTACCAAGTAAAGGAGGCTGAAAACCCATTATTGAACCATCGGGATTTGTAAATTTCATAATTGCTTTAGGGTCTAAATTATGTCCATAATCATATTCCCAAAGGTAAAAATCATACATTCCTGCAATTCCAAAAAGAGACATTAATATAAACCATCTTAAAAACCATTTGTAGTTCATTTTAAAACCAATAAACATTCCTAAAATCGCCATTGCACCAATTACTATTGGAAATATTATAAATTCAGGTATTGTTTCAGGAATATATTTCATCCCAACATAATGGTTCATTAAATTGATGTTTTTAATATCAAACTCATTCATATCTGCAAATTTATTGATATGAATATTCATTCCTAAAGGTATTGGGTATTGTGGTGCTTCTAAGGTAATATTCCATAACGGAAAAACAAAGAGACCAAGTAATAAAAAGGATCCAATTACCATCAATAATCTAGATTTTTTCATGTTTTTATTGGATTATTAGATTTCTTATTGATAAAAAAACGAGCAATTCTTCATTATTAAAATTACCCGTTTTCTATCTATTAACTAAAAAATGTTACTCTTCTTCTCCTGGAATATCACCATCTAATGTATAAGAAATAGGCACATTTGATTCTTTTGCAGAAACCCTAACATAACCTTGCATTTCTTGATGTAATGCTGAACAAAAATCGGTGCAATAAAATGGCCAAACTCCAACTTGTTTAGGTTCCCAAGTAAATGTTGTGGTTCTTCCTGGCATAATTAACAGTTCGGATGTATTTGCGCCAATCATAGCAATACCATGAGGAACATCAAAATCTTGCTCTAAATTTGTAACATGAAAATATACTTTATCTCCAACCTTAACACCTTCTATATTATCTGGCGAAAAGTGAGAACGAATCATAGACATATAAATATGTACATTTTTCCCTTTACGAACTACTCTTGTTTCTGCTTCGCTTTTAACGGCATATGGATGTGTGTTGTCTGCCAACCTAAATATTTTTTTAGATTTTGAAGCAATTTTTTCAGCAGCAATTCCTGCAGCATAATGAGGTTCTCCAATAGTTGGAAAATCTAAAAGTAGTTCCATTTTATCTCCCGAAATATCAAATAATTGTGCCGAATGACAAACCTCTGGACCAGTTGGTAAATAACGGTCTTTTGTGATTTTATTCATTGCAACTAAGTATTTATCATCTGGTGTTCTAGAGTTTCCTCCAGGAATCATTAAGTGTCCAACAGAGTAATAAACAGGATGTCTATCAATTACTTTAAGGTCTTTAATATTCCATTTTACAACTTCCGATGAGATAAAAAATGTAGTATAACCATTTCCTCTTGTATCAAATTCGGTATGCAAAGGTCCTAATCCTGGTTGTGCTACTGTACCATAATTTACGGCTTCAAAATCTATAATTGGTATTCCGTAAGCATCACCATCAAAAGCCTTATCTTCAATAGCCTTTATCATTTTTGAGAATGAATGTACTGTCATAGATGCTGCTAATTTACCACTACCAATAATGTATTCTCCTGTTGGATCTACATCACAACCGTGAGGTGATTTTGCTGTTGGTAAAAAATAAATTGCTCCCGGAACATCTTTAGGTTCAACAATTAAAACTTCTTTTTTCATAGTTGTTGTAGCCATATGTTTATGGTCATCCCAAATATTATGCGCATAATTTGCTGGAATTTTTTTACCACCACCATTAGCAACATATTCGGCTATTTTTTTCCAATTAATTGCTGCAATAAAATCTTTATCATTTTGAGAAGAGTTTACTTCCATTAATGTATGTGATTCCTCTGTATTATATGTTGTGAAGAAGAACCAATCGCTAGATTTATTTCTTCCAGGATGCGCTTTGTCATAGTTAAATCCTGGCATCATAATTTGAAAATCTATATTCATATGACCTGTTTCTTGGTCAATTTTTAAGAACGATAAGGCTCCTTTAAAGTTTCCTTTCATTTCGCTAATTGGCATATCTTTTTGAGGATATGGTATTGCAAAACGAGTACCTGCAACTACATATTCAGAGTTTTCTGTAACATAAGAAGATGAATGATTTCCTGCTGAATTAGGGATTTCAATTATTTCTTCGGTTTCAAAAGTTTCTAAACTAACTCTTGCAATACGAGGTGTATTGTTTTCATTGATAAAAATCCAACGACCATCTACAGAACCATTGGTTTGTGAAATGTCTGGATGATGAGAATCTCCCCAAGGTATAAAACCGTGCGAAGTCATTAACATTGGTTTCGTTTCTTCACTATAACCATAGCCTTTTTCCGGATCTTGAGAGAATACAGGAATTACTCTAAATAATCTTCCTGATGGCAAACCATAAACAGATAATTGTCCGCTAAATCCACCCGAGATAAACGCATAATGCGAATCGTGTTCTCCTGGGGCTACATATACTTTTTCTGCTGCATTACCTGCAAGCGCTCCTTTACTTCCTTTTTTTTCTGAAGGAGCACAACCTGTTATAAAAGTTGCAACAACTATAAAAGAAAAAAATGTTTTTAAATATGTTTTCATATTGATTAAATTTAATTATTGTTGATTATTCTCTTGATCTAAAATATTCTAAAATTGCTCTTGCATCTGCTTCTTTCAAACTTTGATTTGCCATAGGTGCATTGTACTTAGCAAGTAAAGCCTTTGCTACAGGGTCTTTTGCCGACATTTCTTCTGGATTTAATATCATATTCATAATCCATTCTGGAGAACGTCTTACCGTAATTCCATTAAGCAATGGTCCTACAAAGCGTTTTTTAAATTTATGACAAGCAGTACAGTTTGCTTTGTAAAGTTCCTTTCCTTTAGCAACCATTTTACTGTCAATTTCTCCTAGTTTCAAACTTTTTATAGGTCCGATTCCTTTATTATCTAAGGTTGGTAACATTAAATCATCTTTAGGTGTTTCTACTTTTTCTACTTCTTGTTTCACTTCTTTTTTTGCAGGAATTTTTACCGATTGTGTTTCTACTTTTTTACCATTTCCACAACTTGAGAAAACAAATGCTACAATTGTTAGTACTGTTACTAGTTTAAATTTCATTTTAGTTTTATTTAAAGGTTACTATTATTTAGTTAATTGACTTATTTTATTTATCCGAAGGCACCAATACATCTCCAATTACATGTATCCAACCGTTACTCACTTTTACAGACATCAATATTTCTGTTCCTCCTACAAATATTTTTCCGTCTTTATTTTCAACGTTTAAATATTTTCCTGAAGCCATATAAAGTTTACATCCTTTTTTCGCCTCTTTTTTTAATTGTTTAATTGGGTAATTTGAAGGAGCAACATGGTTTACTAAAATAAATCCAAGTTTAGATTTGTTCTCTGGTTTTAATAATGTTGCAACAGTTCCTTCGGGCAATTTATCAAATGCGCTATTTACAGGCGCAAAAACGGTTAAAGGTCCTACATTTACAAGAGCATCTTCAACTTCCGCTGCTTGAACTGCAGCAACTAAGGTAGAAAATGGCTTGTTACCATCTTTGTCCTTGTAAGACATTGCTACTTGTAATACGTTTTTATCTTCTCCTTCAACAGCGGCAACACTGGCTTGACCTTTGTGCTTTTTTGTAACTGTTGTTTTGGTAGTTTTTGAATCTCCTTTATTTGCTGAATCATTTTTACAAGAAAAAAATACAACAAAAACAAATGCTAATAATCTATATTTAAGTTTCATGTGTTTAAATTTTATTTTTAGCGGTAACACGTGTTGTTCGCTATTAATCATTCCCTTGGGTATAAAATTTTTAGATGCTCGTTTCATAATTAATACGTGCTAATTGATTATTGTTAGGTACAAATTTAAGTTGACCAATCATTTTATAATATGATATTTGTCATATAAAAGGATTAAACAGTCTTTTTTTGTTTTAAACTATAATTTGGCATAAAAAATATAGTACGTCATTGCGAGCCCTGCCTGTCGGCAGAGATGTAGGACGAAGCAATCTCATTAATTGAAACAACTAGATTGCCACATTTATTTCGGCTTCGCTCAATACAAGCGCATCTCATTCGCAATGACAAACACAAATTAAATGCCGATTATCAGCAAAAAAAAGAAGGGTCAAAAATAAATTCGACCCTTCTCACTACTTTGAAATTAACTAAACTAAAACTCCAAGTATTATTTATATTTTAAACGTCATTACTGGTAATGTTGAGTGGTTTGCGATATCTTCAGATATACTTCCATCAATAAAATGAGCCAAACCTGTTCTTCCGTGAGTTGCTGTTGCTATTAAATCTGCTCCTATAATATTAGAGAAATTTAAAATTCCTTTTTCAACAGAATAATCAGAAACATACGTTACTTCGTTTATTTTATTCAAGTTACCTTCTGCTTTCTTCAAGAAATTGGCTACTTTGTTCTCCATTTCTTGAGAACTTTTAAAGCGTTCATTAGGTAAGTTAACATATAGCAAATGTAACTTTGCGCCTAACTTCTTAAACATTTTTGTTGCTTCAAGATATGGTTTTATTGTTTTTTCAGAAAAATCACAAGCAAAAACTACACTCTCAAAATCTGTTAAAATAGGATTGTGTTTTACTACCAACACTGGAATATCTGAGTATCTAACTACTTTTTCGGTATTAGAACCTATAAACATTTCTTTTATTCCGCTTACTCCATGAGAGCCCATAACAATTAAATCTACTTCGTGCTCTTTTGCGACTTCGTTTACTTCACTAAATACTTTAAACTGTTTAACAATTGGTATAACTTTGATTCTTTTTAAGAACTTTTTGTCTAAAAACTCTTCAAACTTTTTTTCTGCAAGTTTTAAAAAGAAGATTGTTTGCTCTTGCATTACACTTCCATCTCTAGTCAAAATAGCACTAGATAATTCTAACATATGCAACACTATAAGTGTTGCTTTGTTTTTTTTTGCTAAAACAGCGGCTGTTTCTAATGCATACTCCGAATGTTTTGAAAAGTCTACGGGAACTATAATTTTTTTCATGATGCCTTTTATTATAAATTGTTCTTATGAGAGACAAAGTTATAATAAGTGTAACCTTTTAAATATGATAAATATCAGTTTTTGAAATTTAACAGAATCTTGGGTCTATATCATGCTCATGTCAATTACCTCTTGATTGGTAAGTGATTAATAATTACCTCTTTGTAAGTTTTTATTAGTTAGTCCTGCAAAAATAACACGGTCTAGTTTTGTAACTGTATAACCAAAATGTTCAAATATTTTGCACACAATTCTATTTCTTCCTGAATGAATTTCTATGCCAACTTCTGTTTTTGATTGTCCTTCTCTTTTGAAGTATTTTTAACCTTTCGAGGTTTCGACTTAGGAGTACTATACATTTTCCCTATACCTGTTGTTGTTGGGTAAAAAACTCAGCAACACTCACTATCCTCACTTTTCACCAAAGGACAAACTAAAATTGCAACTATAGCACCAAAAGTAGGCGCAACAATATAGAGCCATAAGTCAGTATAATTTCCAGAAGCAAGGGCAGGAGCAATGCTTCTTGCAGGGTTCATAGACGCACCAGTAATTGGACCGAAAACCAAGGCTTCAATCAAAACCGTTCCGCCAATCGCAATCGCAGCAATTGTTCCTGTTTCTTTAGACCCTGATGATACTTTCATGATAACCAACATTAAAATAAAAGTTAAGATAAATTCGAGGATAAAACTTTGCAACCATCCATCAGACGGAATTGTATTTCCATAAAGTGCTAATGCAGGAAATAATAATTTTAGTGTAAAACTTGCAGTAATTGCTCCTAAAATTTGCGATAAAATATATGGAAAAATTTCTTTCTTCTTAAATCGACCAGCAAATGCAAAACCAATTGTTACAGCAGGATTTATATGCGCTCCAGAAGTTTCTCCAAAAACATAAATCATTACCATTACTACAATTCCAAAAGTAGCAGCGATTCCAAAAACACCAATATTTGGTTGTATAGACTCAATAGTCATTGCACCTGTACCAAAGAAAACTAGAGCATACGTTCCAATAAATTCTGAAAGGTATTTTTTCATGTTAATTAAGAATAACTTTATCAATTGTAGAAATACTATCGCATTTTTTTATGACAATAGTAATATCTTTTTCTTTTGGATTACCATCAATAACGAATATTTTACAAGGCTTTTTTCTTGGGCTACTTTTCTTAAAATCTACATCACCATATTTTAATATATCACTAATGTCCAAAGTGTCAATACCAATATTAATCATACTTTCAGTAGCATTATCAGAAAAAAGGCGTGTATCTGTACGGATAGTTTTTAAAACACGTGCATTTGGCATGTAATCAAATTGTACATTTTTTTTCTCCCAAATAAAATAAACGAAAATTGAACCAAGTAGTAATCCAATTCCGTAGTAAATAAATCGTTTAATTAAATTCATTTTAAAATATCAACAAGTTTATATCTCTAAACGGAAGACCAAACCAATCTGCAACAGATTTGTTGGTTAGAATTCCGTGGTAAAAATACATACCTTTTTGCAGACTTTTATCAAATCTTACAGCATTTTCAAAACCACCTTCTTCTCCTATGTTTAAAAGATATGGCGTAAAGATATTACTAATTGATACTGAAGAAGTTCGAGCGTATTTTGAAGGAATATTTGGTACGCAATAATGTATTACATCATGTTTTGTAAATGTTGGTTTTTTGTGCGTAGTAACTTCAGAGGTTTCAAAACATCCTCCGCGATCTATACTTACATCAACAATTACAGCACCATCTTTCATGTTTTCTACCATAGATTCTGTAATTATGATTGGCGCACGTGTTTTTCCTCGTATTGCACCAATAGCAACATCGCAGCGCATTAATGCTTTTTGTAAGTTTTTTGGTTGTATAGTTGATGTGTAAATAGGAGTTCCTAAGCAATGTTGTAAGTGGCGTAATTTTGATAACGAATTATCAAATACTTTTACAGTTGCACCCATTCCAAGTGCTGATCTTGCTGCAAATTCACCAACAGTTCCTGCGCCAAGAATCACAACGTCAGTAGGAGGAACTCCACTAATATTACCAAGTAATAAGCCGTTACCATTTTTATCGGAACTCATAATTTCTCCAGCAATTAATATTGAAGCAGTTCCAGCAATTTCACTTAATGATTTTACGATAGGAAATGTTCCTTGCTCATCTCTAATAAAATCAAAAGCAACAGCAGTTATTCGTTTTTTAGCAAGAGATTCAAAATATTTTTTAGTTTGAGTTTTGAGTTGTAGAGCAGAAAATAAGACACTTTGCGGATGCATCATGTCAATTTCATCATAAGTTGGTGGTTCAACTTTTAGTACAATGTTACACTCAAACGCTTCTTTAATATTGTATGAGATTTTTGCTCCAGCCTCAGAATAATCGTTGTCAGAATAGTTTGCGCCCAATCCAGCGCCAGTTTCTATAACAAATCGATGTCCGTGTGCAGTAAGTGCCGAAACAGCATCAGGAGTAAGGCATACACGTTTTTCTTGCGCGTAAGATTCTTTTGGAATTCCGATGAATAATTCTCCTTTCTGACGTTTTATTTCAAGCATTTCTGCTTGTGGCATTAATTGTTCTTTACTAAATGGTGAAGTGCTCATTGATTAATTTGTATAGTTCGTTGATTGTCATTAATAACTTTGATATTGATATTAATAATTTCTAAAGGTAGTAAATTTTCTACTTTATTTCCCCATTCTATGAAACACCAAGCATCGCTATAAAAATAATCTTCAATTCCTATGTCAAGCGCTTCTTCTTCAGAATTGATACGATAAAAGTCAAAATGATAGATTATTTCATCTTTATCTGTTTGATATTCATTGACTAATGAGAAAGTAGGAGAGTTTGCAGCTTCTTGTACACCAAGTTGTTTTACAATTTCTTTGATAAGTGTTGTTTTTCCAGCACCCATTTCTCCGTTGAATAACAAAATTTTACCATTAATTGTTTCAATGATTTTTTTTGCAATTTCAGGAAGTTCTTTGAGTGTGTAACTTTGTTGCATTTATTTAATTTATTGCCTGATGTTTTTTGATTTTGTTATTCCTGCGAAGGCAAGAATGACAATTCATTTTTTACTTCGGCTCCAATATAGCACAAGGAATTACCATTTCTTCCAATGATATTCCTCCATGTTGATAGGTGTTTTTATAGTATTTTACAAAATGGTTATAGTTGTTTGGATACGCAAAAAATAAATCTTCTTTTGCAAAAATAAACGAACTATTCATATTAATTGTTGGCAAGAAAATATCTTTCGGGTTTTGTACTGCATACACATCTTTTTCATTGAATGATAGGCTTCTTCCAGTTTTATATCTTAAGTTTGAACTGATGTTTTTATCACCAATTACTTTGGTTGGTGCAGTTGCATTTATTGTTCCGTGATCGGTTGTGATGATTAATTTTTGTCCCATTTCTTGTGCCTTTTGGAGGATATCCATTAACGGAGAATTCTTAAACCAACTCAATGTTAATGAACGATATGCCTTGTCATCATCAGCCAATTCTTTGATAACTGCCATTTCAGTTTTTGCGTGCGATAGCATATCCACAAAATTATAAACAATCACTGTTAAGTCATTTTCTTTGGTTGATTTGTATGAATCTGCCAATTGTTTTCCTGCACGCAAATTGGTAATTTTATAGTATTCATGCTTGATGTTTAAATTCAAACGTTTCAATTGTTCCGCTAAGAAGTCATCTTCATGCAAGTTTTTTCCACCTTCATCAGTATCATTTTTCCAATAATTAGGATACATTTTTTCCATTTCTGATGGCATCAACCCTGAAAAAATAGCATTTCTTGCATATTGAGTTGCCGTTGGCAGAATACTATAAAATGCAGTTTCTTTAGTTTTCTTATAATAATCAGAAATTAAAGGTTCAATAACTCTCCATTGATCGAAGCGTAGATTGTCAATAACAACTAGTAAAGTACCTTTATCAGTATCTAAATTCGGAACGATGACATCTTTAAAAAGTGTGTGCGATAAGACAGGGCTATCATATCCTTGAAACCAATCTTCGTAGTTTTTCTTGATAAATTTAAAAAATTGCGCATTTGCTTCTTGTTTTTGACTTTCAAGAATTTCAATCATTCCTTGATCGTTTATATTCTCCAATTCTATTTCCCAATACACTAATTTTTGATAAAGTTCTGCCCATTCATCATGAGAATTTACCATTGATAAATCCATTGCTATTTTTCTAAAATCTTGTTGGTAGTTTGATGTAGTTTTTTCTGAAATCAATCGAGAATGATCTAAATTCTTCTTTAAACTCAGTAATATTTGATTAGGGTTTACAGGTTTTATAAGGTAATCAGCAATTTTATTACCAATCGCATCTTCCATAATATATTCCTCTTCACTTTTGGTAATCATAATAATTGGAAGGTTTGCATTTTTAGATTTAATTTCTGTAAGTGTTTCTAAACCAGAAATTCCAGGCATATTTTCATCTAAAAAAACAATATCAAATTGTTCTTCATCTATCATATCGATAGCATCTGCACCATTTGTGCAAGTTGATACTGTATAGTTTTTCTTTTCTAAGAAAATAATGTGCGGTTTTAGTAAATCTATTTCGTCATCAACCCATAAAATGTTTATATTACTCATACTTATCTTATATTTGTCTTAATTATTAATTTCTGATTTATTTTGACCGCAAAAAAAACGAACAAACTTAAAATATTAAACGACCCAATTTACGGTTTTATTACTATTCCGAACTCATTAATTTTCGATTTGATTGAACACCCTTATTTTCAACGATTAAGACGAGTGTCACAAATGGGCTTATCATATATGGTATATCCTGGAGCACAGCACACGCGTTTTCAACACGCAATTGGTTGTATGCACTTAATGCAAAAAGCAGTAAGAGTTTTGCGTTTTAAAGGAATTTTTATTTCTGATGATGAAGAAAACGCAGTTTATATCGCTATTTTATTACACGATATTGGTCATGGAGCGTTTTCTCATGCATTGGAACATAGTATTGTAACAAATATAAGTCATGAAGATATTTCGTTAAAATTTATGGAAACTTTGAATGAAGAGTTCGGCGATAAATTATCACTTGCAATCCAAATTTTTAAAGGAAGATATAAACGCAAATTTTTGCATCAATTAATTAGTAGTCAGTTGGATATGGATCGATTAGACTATTTAAAACGAGACAGTTTTTACACAGGAGTTTCTGAAGGAAATATCAATTCTGAACGATTGATAACGATGCTGAATGTAAAAGATGATTGTTTGGTTGTAGAAGAAAAAGGAATTTATTCGGTAGAAAAATTTATTGTTGCTCGTAGGTTGATGTATTGGCAAGTATATTTGCATAAAACTGGATTGGTTGCCGAAAATATACTTGTAAAAGTGCTAAAAAGAGCAAAAGAACTAGTAGCAAAAGGGAAAATAGTTCCTGCAAGTTCAGCATTAAAATATTTTTTAGAAAACCCTGTAACTAATAAAAATTTCACTTCAGAAGTATTAAATACCTTTTCTAAATTAGATGACTATGATGTGTTGTCTGCCATTAAAGAGTGGACGAACAACAATGATAAAGTATTGTCATTATTATCAAAGGCATTGATAGACAGGAAATTGTTTAAAATAGAAATTAGAAACAAAGAGTTTGATAGCCAGTTAATTATCGACTCAAAAAAAGAAGTTCTAGACACTTTTCAATTATCAGGTGATGAAATAGATTACTTTTTTATGACTGACTCTGTGTCAAATCAAGCATACGTTTCTGATAAAAATCAGATTAGAATATTGTATAAAAATGGAAGTGTAAAAGATATTGCAGAAGCCTCTGATCACTTGAATTTACAAGCACTTTCTATGCCTGTAATAAAATATTTTATGTGTTATCCTAAGAGTTCAATTTAAAAGATAAAGAAAAACCTTATTTTTGCATCAATGAAATTTACAGCAAACCAAATCGCAGAAATTTTAGGAGGAGAAATTGTTGGAGATCCTCTTGTAGAAGTTTCAACACTTTCAAAAATTGAAGAAGGGCAAAAAGGCTCACTTACTTTTTTATCAAATCCAAAATACACAAAATATATATATACTACTAATGCATCAATTATTGTTGTAAACAAAACATTTATTCAAGAAAAAGAAATTAATGCAACACTTTTAAAAGTTGACGATGCTTATAAATCTTTTTCACAATTATTAGAATTTTATAGTCAATCAAAACAAACAAAATCACAAATAGAAAAACCAAATTTTATTAGTGATAGTGCTAAAATTGGGGACAATCCTTATATTGGAGCATTTGTGTATATTGGCGATAATGTAAAAATAGG
>JAKITG010000163.1 GCA_021648195.1 Flavobacteriaceae bacterium
AGAATGGAGTATTGATGCACTCGAAAAAAATATAATCTATCTGGTAAATTTGCAAAAATAACTTCTTTTGCAAGACGAAGAAATAACTCAAAATCCTCACATGGGAAGTAGTTTTCGTCATATAAATGTTTATTTTTAACAATAGATTGTCTAAAAAGTATAGAAGCATGTATTATAGAGTGGTTGTTATTCAGCATTGTACTAATAATTTTCTCATGGTAAATTGGCAAATTGATATTCAGTTCACTATTGCTTGTACATCCAATATATTTACCTTGTGTACCAACAACATCTATATTTTTGTTTGATTCTAAAAAATCAATTTGTTTTTCAAACCGTTTAGGGTGAGAAATATCATCAGCATCCATTCGAGCAATAAATTCAGTATCAACAAATTGTAATCCAAAATTTAATGCTTTTACTAAATTTGGTTTTTCCAATTCATAATATTTAAATCTATCATCATTTATAGAACTAATAAATTCCTTTGTACTATCGGTTGAACCATTATTTATTAATAGAACAATAAAGTCCTGAAAAGTCTGTTGCTTTAACGACTCTACAGATTCTTTAAGAAAAGGCATACCATTATAGATTGGTAAAATAACTGTAATTTTAGAATTTGACATCCTTACCTTGAAAATAATTCATCATATTTTTCAACAATATTATCAATATCAAATTTTTGAACATGACAATAAGCTTTTTCAACTTTAGTCTGAGTATCAATTTCATTACTATAAATTTTTCTTAATATATCAATAAATGCTGCTGGTTCTTCATTTATTACTATCACATTTTCTTCCGTAATAAACTTATTATCTTTTTTCAGAAATGATATAACTGGTATTTTAAGTGCCATTGCTTCATGTACAACATAACTGAATGATTCATACGCTGAAACATTTATTAACCCCATTGAATTTTTTAGTATTGGGAAAGGATTATTGATTTCTCCGAGAAATCTTATTTTAATTTTTTTTTTACAATTATCTATCTTTTTTAGTAAATAATCATAATAGTTTTGCTCATGCACCCTTCCTATAAATAGAATCTCATAATCTTGGTTTTCGGCAGAATGAATTAAACTATCAATAATAAAAGATTGGTTGAGCAGTTCAAATCGAAAATATTAGAGAAGTTTAAAGTTGAATTATGTACTGAAACAAATCCAGTGCCACAATATCGCTTAATGCTCTATGCTTTTATGCGTGATGCAATCATGAAAAATACATTGAATAAGAAAACAACAATTTTATTTTATGAATTGCTCTCTGAAGGTCTCCTCAACGATAATAGTCGTTACCTTAAAGAGAGAAATATAAAGTATCTTCGCCAGATTTTTGATGACAAAGCAATCAGGATAAAGCCGAATGCTGTAATCAAAAAAAATGTAACAATAGCATATAAAAATCCACAGTTATTAAATCGAGACATGATTTTTCTTGCCTATCAACTGAAGATTGATGGTATAAAAAAAGACATTACAAAATTTTGTTCAGGCAAAATAAATAAAAAAAGATTTTCGAAAACTCCAGAATGGGCGGCAATCTTGATCAGGGCAAAAGAAGGTAATAGAAAGTGTATTGATAGACTTATTGCTGAAACAAAAAAGTGTAATATCATCGATCGAACTACACTTCTTTTTAAGGATCTGGCTTTAGTTAAAGATGAAAAAGTTGTGTTACTACTGCAAAATTATCTAAAATCTAATGACCGGTTACCGCAATTAAAGCCAACTCTACCTAGCAGGCCTATTGCATCTTATGCGGCAAAAAGTTTATCTGTGATGTTGGATGGGTTTCCCAAATATAAAAATTATAACAGCAAGTCAGCTATAGAAACGTGTCGTAAGTGGATGAAAAATCAATTAAAATTTAAATTCAAATAGTTATGCTGACAGCAGATGCAGCCCTAAATTTAATAATGAAAGTATCATGAAAAAAATCACATAATCATTTTATTATTGCTATGTTCGTTGGTAAATCTTTATGCAAAGAACATTGATCACTTAAAATCCTATTTTAATCTAATAGGAAATTGTATTTTGAGGTTAAATTATAAATATTTACAATCTCAATGAGCTATTATTTTGCTTGAATATTATTTGTTGTAGTTCGGATCCTCTTTACTTATTATAGTTGGCTGCTTTATGTCTCGGACAAAGTCTCCATCGCATTTATGGCAACATATAATTGGGGATTATGATGGTGCCTGCCCCCTCTAAAATTAAAATTTAATTATGATGGTGCCTGCCCCCTCTAAAATTAAAATTTACTACTTGTTTTGGTTAATATATACAATATACCTTATTTAAAGAAGTTGAGTTGTTGCCTATAGGGCCTGCCCCTAATGGGGGGCCCTTTAAGGTTTTTTTGAACTTAAAGCATCCCATATTCACATCCTAAAATTGTATATTCTGGTTTCAAGTAAACGACTTTTGCAAGCTCTGAATTCTTCCTTGAAGTTTTTTGCTTCGTAAAGGTAGAACATGGGAATTGGCAAATCCTAACAGTAGTTCGCCACGGTCGGTTAATCGAAAAACATGATTTTATAGCCTTGATACAACTGTTCATTGTTTTAATCAGTTTATTTTTACTGAAAAAATATGCTTCAATTAACTTAGGAACAAGGTCTGTAGTTAGTTGGAGGCAATATACTTTTGTCCCCATGGGTTCCGGCAAAATACTATTTTGTTTTATTGTATTTCTTAGCATAACAGAAATATTAAATAATAAAATAGCAGTACTAAGCAATTGCTTAATTCTGTCGATTTTTTCTTTTTTAATTTTTTCAATTCCAATAACAGATTTCAAGTGTCTAAATGCTAATTCAACTTTGTAGCGTTGTAGGTATAATTTTGATAACTCTTCCCATCCAAATTTTTTTTCATCTAATAAAGTTGTGAGCAAAATTTGAGATTTCAATTTAGTCGTTCCTCTTGTTCTAACTAAGCGAATTTTAATTTTTTGCCCCTTGAGATGTTTAAATTCCGGATAATTTCTTAAATGAACATCTGTTATTATTATTTCAAATATTTGAGAGCGTCTTTTGGATTTTTTACCAAATTCTTTAGCAAGCATCGTTCCCATTTTTAATTGCATTAATATGTCTTGATTATAAAAAAGTATGATTAACACATTACCCATTCCATTATAACCTGCATCACCCAAATACAATGTTGGTGTATTATTTTCCTTGGCATGCTCTTGCATAAATTTACGTTCAGGAGTTTTTATGTTTTTAGAGGTAAAACATTCAAATAGTCCTGTTGATAAATTAAAAAAGCCAACAGATTGAGTTTGTGGGTAAAAAGCATCACCTACGGAGCCTGAGCCTAGCCCAAATTCAGCTATAGTTTTCTTTGTTCTTGGAACTATAATATGAGTTCCATCAACAATTGTAACTCGTAAGTCATGATAAAATTCTTCTTTGGATTGAGATTCCAAAGCAAATGAATTTTTTACAAGGCCATCAATGTCATCACTTGATATTTTATCGCATGCCTTATTGTAATTTTTAGGCAAAGGTATATTTTTTGAGTTGTCTAATACCCCATCAGCATACATCATTGCTAATAAACGTGATGATCCAAGTGAAAATCGATGTACTCCATTTAATAAAAAAGAATATATGCAATTTTCAAAAGTGAAGATTCTTTTACGCTGGAATAGATTTTTACCAGTTGTTTTGCAGGTTAAATCATAAGCGAATATTTCTTTAAATTTTTCTAGGAATTCCATATTTTTTTTACTCACTATCAACCGCCTTTTTCAACTTAAGTAGTTTTATATTTACTTCAATGATTTCATTTAAGACGACTTGAATAATACTCCCTAACTCTCTAGCTTTTTTGAACTCGTTTAACTGTTCTTTAGATATATAAGTCGTTTGGGTTTTTCCCTTTAAACTTCTTGACAGGTAGTTAAATGGTTTCTTTTTACCTGATTGAATTCGCGTTGTTTCTATTATTGAACCTATTATCCAATTTTCACTTTTTGTCAACTCGCTTAAAAGTTTCTCTTTTTGGTTCAACAAATCTTTTTCTTTTTCTAGCATAACGATGCTCCATTTTATGGTTTAATAAAATATGTGTATAGGCATATCTAATATATCACAAAAAAAAGATAAAACAAGTATTATTTCATCTTTTTTATATTAATAACTAGTTAATGGATAGGATGTTACACTATAATAAAAACCTTAAAGGACCCCCCATTAGGGTCTGGCCCCTTTTAAAATATATTTATATCGGGGTCTGGCCCCTTTTAAAATATAATTTATTACTTAATTTAGCCTGTTTTTATTAATAAAAGCAGCTTATTACAAGAAGTTTAGTCGCGACTTCTTTAAATAAGGAATTTAAGGCGTTTCTCCTATTGCAAATGATATGTCATTGCTGTTTTTAATTTTCATTCTTTTAATGCCTGCTACCGCAAGCTTTT
>JAKITG010000164.1 GCA_021648195.1 Flavobacteriaceae bacterium
TTTTGACTGTTTTATTTTTGACTGTTTTATTTTTTATTTTTTCTAAAACCTCTTTTGCATGTTTGCTTTCTTCAGTATTAGGAAAGTCAATAATTACATTATTTAACTTTTCAATAAATATCTCTTCACCTTCTGTTTTGTAAATAATAAATGCTTTTAACAACTTAAACTTAGGCTCAATTTCAACACCTTTAAAGTTTTCGAGTGCTTTATTTACATCATGTAAAGCATACCTATAACTTTCCTCTTCATAGCAAAGGTAAATACCTTTATATATATATTCCGGACTTTCCTCGTTATTTTTAGAAACCAATACGTCTCTTGGATTTAATATTATTTCGGCATAACGAGAATCTGGGTATTTATTAACGACTTCACCTCTGTATTTATTGCTTAAATCAATATCAAAATTTTCATATATTTTATAAAGATGGTATTTGGCTGGTAGTATTAATGTTTCATTGGGGTCATTCTTTAAAAATTTCTCAAAATTATTGGCGGCCAATTCATATTCTTTAAATTGTTCTTTATAAACCACACCCAAATTAAAATGGGCATCACTTCTTTGATAAGCAATACTATCTAAAACTGTTTTACTTGTGGGAATTTGATCTAGATAAAGATTTACATCGTACTTGGCATCATCTTCTAGAACAATTTCTTCCTTTTTTTGATTATTTGATTTGGTTGCAATTGTTGAGCTTCTTTTTTCTGAAATTATCCAATTGTCGGCTAACTGTCTATTACCGTACTGTCTTTTAAATTTTTGTTTTCCAGAACCTATAGATTGTATATTATAAAAATAAAATTTACCCACACTAGCTTTTGAACCAGATTGAGTATCTGTAATATCAAAATTTCCAAAATTTGTACTTCTCTCTTCTATTTCTTTTTTCTTTCTTTCTTCTTCGTCCTTAATTTTTAACTTACTAATATAATCTTCAAAATAAACTTTTTGAGCATCAGGAGTCATTGCCGATAAATTTAAAATACTATCATTTACTTTAATAATATTTTCATAATAGATTATATCTTTTAAGCTTTCTTTCTTTTTAATAATCCGCCTTAACCTTCTTGTATCTTTATTTTTAGAAATTTGTAAAACACTATCATAATAGGTTTCGGAAATTTCAAAATATTTATCATCAAAATATAAATTACCTAATTTTTCATAGGATAAACTTTTTTGATACGGTTTTGACTCATTATATTGAACTGATTTTTTATAAAAACTATAAGCATCTTCTATTGAATCTTGCTTATAAGCAATTAGTCCTGATTGATAGTACAACTCATCTAAATAATCACGATTATCTCTATCTTCAATTAATTCTTGAAGTGTATGGGTTATCACACCTGTACTATCTGCTGCCGAATAATTTTTTGCGCGCTCAAGAATTGCATGAATTTTATATTTTCTTGGAATTTTTTTCAGATAAGATAAATTGTCAAATACCATATTTGAAGAATCTATTTTATTTTCCTCTCTATAAATTTGACCTAATATAAACATGTTTCTAGCGCCTTGATCTTTATCTACAAAATAAGCAGTCGATTTCTTTAAATGATCAATAATCAAGTGTAAACTATCTAATTGAGTATAGGTCATTGCTAATACGGTATGAGCCTCTTCATAGGTTTTATCGGGTAAATCCTCATTTTTTAAAACCAGCTTTAAAGTCTCAATTGCTAAATCTTCATTTTGTAATCTAACATGAGTTTTGGCTTTCCATATTCTGGTTTCATTGTATAAATTTGCACTTGGATATTTTTCTAAAGCAAAAGTAAATGCTTCAAGAGCAGGAATAAATCTTTGTAAAAAATAACGTGATTTCCCTAATAAGAAATAAGACTCATCAATTTGATCGTTTTTTTCAAAACCACCAATTACCATAGAATGTTTTTGGATGGATTTAACAGCCTTCTCTTCCGATTTATCAAAACCTTGCTTTTCGGTTGACTTTGTTTGAGATTGACCTGGTAATAAAATTATTTCCTCTTTAATCTCTAAAGGTTCAATAGGTAATCGTTTCCAAAAATTATCTTCATAAGTATCGTCTAATTGTTTTTTTGCTTGATCGAAAGCAATATTACCATTATACAGCACATTGAACTTTGCATTCATTTCGTGCATATTTCTACTTACAAAGGTGTTCTTTTTGGTAGAGCAACTTATTATAAAAATAAAAAGATATATTATGTAGTAATAATTATTTTTCAAAATTCAATTGATTTGCATTTTTAAAACTTCTTATACGAACACTTATTGTTGAGAGGGAGTGTAAAAATACAAATAATACCAATTAAACCATAAAACACTTCATATAAATCGTTTACTCACTTGTTTATTATTTATTAATTTGAGTTTATGATGTGCCTCGCAGCTCTATTTCCCTTTTCTCTTTGCTGAAAATTATGAGTCAGATATAAAAGCTGGGGAGTCTAAATTAAGTAACTAACCTATCTTAAAAAAGTGTCTAGCCCTAAAAAAAATAGTTAAATTTGTGCTAAACTTTATTTTCTGCTTAATCTATTAATGTTATATTAGATAAAAAATTATATGAATTGCTACACGCTACTTTTTATATTCAAATCATCAAACTGTCTAAAAACTATTTTCAATCACAAAAAAACTCAAAAACTACATTTTAAGCTCGCTTTAGGTGTGAAAATAGTTTAATTGCAGAGGTTTTAAACAAACTAATGTTACCAACAATTACAAAGCTGAAAAATGAGTGATAATATTAAAAAGCTAAAATTGATTTATAAGCCATTTATTATAATGGCAATTATATTTATTTCTGGTTACACTTTTTTAAATTGGTTAATTCTTATCGAGCTGGAATTATTTTCTTTAAAAGGGTTCATTATCAAATTTGGACTACCATTTACTTTACCTTGGATTCTTGTTTTGGTTTGGTTAAGACCTAAAATCAGAGTGCTAAAATTAACTAAAGGAAATGGAAATCTTCCTTTTTTATATCAATTTGTTGCTATACTTACGATTATTATCCCAACAATCATTGCTCAAGAATATATCGAAACAGCCTCTGGAAAATTAACTGCAATTCAGAGTGTGTCTGAAATTAACAATCAGGATAAGACTAAATATTATCAAATAACTAACTTCTATATTGACAAAATGAATATTGGGGTTAATACAACCTTTGATGTGAGTGGAAAACATAGTAATAGATTCAATATGCATATTTACATTGCTATGCCAATATTTGAAAGTATTAATGACACAATTAATAGTCATTGCTTAATTTGGTACGGTAAAGAGTATTTTAGAAGTATTAGCAATAAACTTGAAGAAGAAGAAAAAGAAGAGAAATACCAAGAATTTGCATACCAAAGTCAAATTGATTTTGCCAATTTTGACCCTTCACAATTTGTTTACTTGGATCGTATTGGAAATACAGAAGACAGAGATGGGTTAATAGGTGCAGCAAAGAAAAGCATAAAATTTGACCCAAACTATCAAACTATTTTACTCCCTATAAATGAGCCGTTTGAAAATCGTAATGGAAATAAATTTGAATGGATTTTTGGAGCTTTAGGAATTGGAGCAATCATATTTCTAATTATGTTATTCATTCCAAAATTTGATGAAAAAGAATTGAAAAAACTAGAAAGCGGAAAACCTATTAAAGATGAAAATTTAACCAACTTTATAGACTCCCTAAAACCAAAAGAAGGATACTTTATTACACCTATCCTTATTTATATAAATATTATTATTTTTATAATAATGGTGGTATCAGGTTTAGGCTTTGTGTCCTTTAAGGGGCAAGATTTATTAATTTGGGGTGCAAACTATGCCCCATCTACAATAAACGGAGAATGGTGGAGATTGTTAACAAGTACTTTCTTACACGGAGGATTAATGCATTTACTTTTTAATATGTATGGTCTATTATTTGTTGGTATATTTTTAGAACCAGTTTTAGGTAAAACTAAATTTCTTACTTCATATCTAATTGCAGGAGTGTTGGCAAGCATAGCAAGTCTTTGGTGGTATGATGCTACAGTTAGTGTTGGTGCATCAGGTGCAATTTTTGGTATGTATGGTTTATTTTTATCGCTTATGCTTACAAAAAAATTTCATGCCAAATTTAGCAAATCATTCTTAATGAGTACAATAATTTTTGTTGGCTTCAATCTATTAATGGGATTAACGGGGGGAATTGATAATGCTGCACATATTGGGGGGTTGTTTAGTGGGTTTATTATAGGATTAATTTTAACCCCAATTCTAAAAAAAAGAAGGAAAAAAAGAAAAAAAAGGTGGTAAGATGTATAAAAATCATCGAATTAAAAATAAAGTATGATGTTTATGAAATATTTCAAATTTTGCGGACTCTGTTCAAGGCACTTCACTTTGGATTAATCATCAAAACTCGTATT
>JAKITG010000165.1 GCA_021648195.1 Flavobacteriaceae bacterium
TCTTTTGCACACTAACAGTGTTAAAAATACTCACTTTAGCTAAGGCTATACCTGCGTTTTTTGCCTCGTTATTGCACAAAATAACGTCGCCAATTCTGTAAACTTTATTTTGTAACAGACCCTAAGACAGTTGTAATATTGAACAAAATCAAGATTTAAATCTTTTTTACTTCGAATTATTTCCTTCTCTAAAAATCTAGCTTAGCCAAAACAGGTTCATGATCGGAGAACTTTACATTAAAATTTTGATGTTCATTGACTTCTATTCTTTCATCAACTAAAATAAAATCAATCCGCAATGGGTATCTATGAAAGCCAAAGGTTTTACCAAAACCTTTTCCTGCTTCTAAGAAAGTATCTTTAAAGTCACCTTTCATTTTGTTATAAACCCATGAGTATGCGGTATTATTAAAATCTCCACAAATAATAATTTTGTAATTACATTTTTTTGTATGGGCAAGTATTTGTTCAACTTGAGGTTGTTGTTTTGCAAATGAAGAGGTTAATCTGCGTAATAATTTTTCGGAATTTTGCTCATCTTTAATGCCAATTGATTCTAAGTGTACGCTATAAACTCTTAGGGTGTCTTTTTCTTTTAAAATATCAACAAAAATGGCATTGTTAGTTGAGTTTTTAAAATTTAGAGAACCTTTATTAATAATCTTATATTTAGAATAAATTGCTAGTCCGAAATTTATTTTTTCTTTAGGTTCAATGTATTTATAGGGAAAATTTAGGAGTATTCTTTTTGAATTATAATATTCTTGAAAGGCTATAATATCTGGATTTACTTTTGCAATAAAATCTGGAACTATATTGGGTAATTTTTCATTTTTTCTCCAATGATATCGATTAAAAAATTGAACATTATAGGTCATTACTGAGAAACTTAAATCACTTTGCTCTTTTTTATCACTAAACTTATATGGGAAGTAGGAGAAAAATATGGTAAGTAAAATACAAATAGCTGAAAGAAAGAATTGTTTTTTAATTCCATTTACTATCCAATAAATAATAAATATAATATGTGCAAAAATTAGAAAGGGAACAGCTAAACTAAGTACAGAAATAATAGGAGAAGCTTTTGGTTCAATATAAGGGATAGCCATGCTCAGCAACAGTAATAATGCAAAAACACTATTGATGAAATAGATTATTTTATTAAAAAGTGATAATTTCTTCAAGAAATAAATATATTATAATGTTAATCTTTGCCTACTTTAAACAAAAAATCTTTTTCTTCCTTTGTTAGTGTTTCGTATCCTGATTTGCTAATTTTATCTAAAATAGAATCAATTTTTCTTTGACGATTTATAGGGTTTTTTTCTTTAGGTTTGGCTTCTTTTTTTTGTTTATAAACGGTTTTTAAATTAGTCTCATCTTTGGGTTGAAATAAATTACCAATCCAATCAATTAAATTTTTACCATAATTTAATTGGGTAGTTAATAAGTATCCAATAAGCGCTCCTCCCAAATGAGCTAAATGACCGCCAGCATTTCCGTTTGGAATTTGTATGATATCTATAGCCATTAAAATAATGGCTATATGTAACAGTTTTATATTTCCGATAAATCGAAATCGTATGGAGTAATTTGGAATATGACTGGTTATTCCAATTAAAATTGCTGTAACACCGGCTGATGCACCTACTAAATAGGTTTCGTGAGTTTTTAAAGCAGGAAGATAATTATAGCTAAGTAAAAATATTAATCCACCAGAAAATATGCCAAAAATATAATATAATAAAAACTGTTTTTTATTGAAATAATCTAAAAATATATTTCCAATATAGAATAGAAATATTAGGTTAAATAGTATGTGTAAAAAGCCATCATGTAAGAATCCATAACTAATAACTGACCATGGTTTGGTTATTAATGAATCAAAATGTGGTGATAAAGCAAACCAATTTATAATAAAATTATTATCACTTTTCATCAAAAAAGATAGAGTATTGAAAAGATATGTCAATAAAAATATAACAACATTAATATAGATAATTTTTTCTACAGCATTGCCTGATAGGTATTTGTATTTTATGTCACTAAACCATTTATTCACTTTTGAAAATATTTAAATTAATTTAATTCTAGTGATTGAATTGTTTTTTTTGCCAGTATTTCATCATAATAAAACCAATAATTGCACCACCAACATGTGCAAAATGAGCAACTCCTCCACCAAAAAGAGAAAATCCAGTCACTCCAGAAAATAAATCTATGGCAATTAAAACAGGAATAAAATATTTTGCTGCAACAGGTACAGGAAAAAATATTAAAGCCAATTTAGCATTAGGAAATGACATTCCAAATGCAACTAAAACACCATAAATTGCGCCTGATGCTCCAACAGCAGGGGTGTTGTATATTTGATAAATATCTGTCAATTTTTCTTCTGATATTTCATTTAAAATATCAGGATTGTATCGACCAGATTTTAATAAATTTTGAATATCACTACTTTCCATGCCTAGACCAATCAGATTTTCATAAATACCATTAAATTGAAAATAATTAACAGCAGTATATATTAATCCTGCTCCAATTCCTGCAGAAAAGTAAAAGAATAAAAATTTGTTTTTTCCCCACATTTGTTCCAATGGAGAACCAAAAGCCCAAAGTGCATACATATTAAAAACGATATGCATAACACCTCCATGCATAAACATATGACTTACAAATTGCCAAAAACCAAAACTTTCATTTTGAGGAAAATACAATGCTAACCAATTGCCTAAATTGATGTCTGTAAGTAGGTTGGTAGCTGCAAATAAAACTACATTTAAAATGATTAAATGTTTAATTGCTTCGGTAAGTTTTCCCATAGATATTATAAATTAAATTTTTCTTCTAATTCTTCAATTGTTAAAGTAATAAATGTTTTCTTACCAAATGGAGAATAGTTTGGTTCTTTACAATAAAACAATTTATTTAAAATATTTTCTTGTTCTTTATTTGTGAGATTTACTCCTGATTTTATTGACAAACTTCTTGCCAAACTCTTGGCAATGATATCTATTTGACTAAAACTGTTTTCAGGTATCTCATTTTTAAAGTTTTCAATTAATTCTTCTATAATACCAGTTACTTGATTTTCAGAAATTGTTGAGGGAATCGAATCTAGTGTAATTGCATCTTCCAATATAGTTGAAATATAAAAACCTGCACTTTTTAAATCTGTTTTAATTTCTTTAATTATGGCAATGTCTGATTTGTTTAAAGATACTTTTAAGGGAAATAGAAGTTGTTGATTTCCAAGACCGTCCATAGTTAGTTTTTTTAAGAAATTTTCATATAAAATACGTTGATGTGCATAGCTTTGATCAATTAAAACCATACCTGATTTTATAGTACTCACAATAAATTTTTGAAGAACTTGATGTGTTTTATGATTTATTGAATCATCAAATAATTTTTGGGGTATAACTTCGGCTTCAACTTCAATATTTTGAATAGCAAAACTCTCTTTTTTATTTTCTACATAAAGTGATTCCCAATTTGGCGCAACTTCTTTCTTTTGAAATTTAGGAGTTGATTTTTGATCAGGTTCAAACGGATTAAAATTTGAATCTACCTGAATAGTTGGGGTTTTACTAGATTTATTTTTATAGGAATAAGGAGTGTCTAGTGTTGCATCTCTATCAAAATCAAGAACTGGAGCAACATTGTATTGTCCTAAGCTATGCTTTATTGTTGAGCGAATTATAGCATATAGATCTCTTTCATTATCAAACTTTATCTCAGTTTTTGTTGGGTGAATATTAATATCGACACTTTGTGGCGGAACAGTTAAGTATAGAAAATAGGAGGGATGATAACCGTGATTTAACAAGCCTTCAAAAGCATTTGTTATCGCATGATTTAAATACGGGCTTTTAATAAATCGATTATTGACAAAGAAAAATTGTTCTCCACGTTTCTTTTTTGCAAAATTAGGTTTGGTAACAAAGCCTTCAATTTTTAGTATATCAGTTTCTTCTTCAATAGGAACAAGTTTTTCATTGGTGTTACCTCCAAAAATATTGACAATTCTTTGACGTAAATTCCCGCTTCTTAAATCTAATTTTCCAAAGGGTAAATTATAGACTTCATTATCATTATGAAATAAACTAAATGAAATATTTGGATAAGTTAATGCTACACGTTGAAAAGCATCAATAATATGTCTAGTTTCAATAGCATTAGATTTTAAGAAATTTCGTCGAGCAGGGATGTTATAAAATAGATTTTTTATTTCAAAACTAGATCCTTTGGGTGTTGATATTACATTTTGTGAAATTATCTCACCTCCATTTATTTTTATTTGTGTTCCTAACTCTTGATTTTCTTGTTTGGTTTTTAAAATAGTATGAGT
>JAKITG010000008.1 GCA_021648195.1 Flavobacteriaceae bacterium
AGGGATCTTTCTCGGTTTTCTCGGAACCGGGAAAAACTTCTCTATTTCCAAATATTCGGAATCTGTCAGGAATTTTTGATATGTTGGCATACCGCAAAGATAACAAATTATATGTCAACACTACCTAAGTAATAATCCGAAAGTAAGTAAGTTTTTAATCCCTTACTATTCATACACAAACCGTTGTCAACTATTTTAAAAGAACATTTTGGAAATGATGAAACTGTCGAATTAATTTTAATTCGCTCACTTCATGTCTTCATATAAAAACCCCTCACTGCGTTGTTTTTCTTTTATTTTGAAAATTTTTTCAGCAATAACATGATTAAAATCTTGATTAAAGATAAATCGCACCTCTGCTGGAGACTCTGTGAAATCATTCCAGTTATTTGGGTTTAGATTAATCTTTTTTTCCAATTTATTCTTATGAATGAGTCGTTCTAAAATAGGTAATAAAGCATTTTCACGTAACACCGTACTATCTAAAACCGTGATATAAAAAAAAGGATAAGGTTCATTTTCCATTTTCATAAAGTATATTCCAGAATCCTCTAAATTTAACTCACGCACATATTGATATTCTTCTGTATACATTTTTTGTATATCAGAAATAGGGTCGATTTTATAATCATTTGCATTGTTTGTTTTTGATTCATTTAAACTAACTAACACACCAACCAACATTATTAGTAAAACAACAAAAATACTTGTGAACACATATGTTTTCAGGTTTTTAGCTTTTGAAGACATAGTTTTTAGTTTAATTGTAAAACGGTAACAGCCTCTATTTATTTTACGTATACTAGACTGTTCTTTTAAAATAAACTTAAAGTAGAGGAAATAAATACGAAAGGATTTCTGAAAAACGGTACGTCGGACTTTTACTCTTACGCAATCCGAACGCAGACGGAATTTTTAGTTGGTTTGTGCAGACGGACTTTACGGGCGCTGAAAAAAATTGTGGACAAAATTTCCAATCTGAACGGAGTTAAAATGAAAACGTAAAGAAAACGGAACACCCGGACGGTAAAAAACAGTTGACAACAAAACCTAAGCGTAATGCGGACTTTAGGGCAAAATCAAAAGGTCTGTGTATATTTGCTAAGTCGCTAAATCTTATGGATTTAGCTTTGAACAAAAAAAAAAAAGCAAAACAATAAGCTTTAGCTTCATGCTCAGACGGAAACGAAAAGTTTCCTTGCCTCCGCACTACGCTTAGCTCAGCCGTTAGCTGTAATTACAAAAAAAATTAAAAACCATATAATTCCTAACTCCCTCTTTTTGAGATAACATTAAAATCATTTCGCTGAAATTTCATTCATAATTTTAAATAAATCAAATTTCTCCCAATGCTTTATGATTTTATTATTTTCTACTTCATATATAGTTATACCTTCAACTTCAAATGTTCTATTTGTTGCTGAAATCCCCATAAATTCTCCAATATGTGTTACTGATGCTTTCCATACACCTGTATGAACATTACCATCTGAAAAAAGATTTGTAATACTATATTTTTGAAAAAAAGCACCATTTATCATTGAAACTGCTTTTATGAACCCTTCTTTGTTTGCAGGAAGTCCAGGTATTGGAGCAAAATCAACAAAGTCATTTGAAACTATATCATTAACCACTTTAACAGCTTCTTCTGAAGTGATTTTATTATAGAAGTGTTCAAAATATTTTTTTGCTATTGACTCTTTTGTTTTTGATAAATTTAATTCATTCATAATTATCTATTTTTAAAATTATTGACAAATATAGATTATTACATTACTTTTGTCAAGTACATACCTAAAAGTTAGGTACATACTAAAAAGTAATAATTAAGTATTTATTAGTCTATAGAGATGAAAAAAAATGAAAAAAATAATTTATGTCCTGTGGGAGAAGCTTTAAAAGTTATTGGCGGAAAATGGAGTTTGCAAATAATAAACGAAATAGGAAAAGAGAAAAGACGTTTTGGTGAAATGAAAAGGTTAATTCCGGACATTAGTGAGAAGATGTTAATCCAAGAACTTAAAAAGTTAGTGTCTTATGACGTTTTAAATAGAAAAGCTTATCCTGAAATACCTCCAAAAGTTGAATATTCTTTGACTGAATATGGAAAAAAAATTATTCCTATTATTGTACAGATTAAAACCTTTGGATTTGAAATGATAGAAAAAACTACAGCTAACAAAGTGTAAAAATAATAAGGGTTTTAGTACTTAATTCAAAGTGCAGTGCATTTTACAAAGTCCGCAAAATTTACAATTTTGTGTATCTATTAAATAAAGAAAAAATTAATCCCGAGACTTCGGGATGGCTAAGTGAAAGTCCGAAAGTTCAGTTCTCTGAGTTCCCGTACTAACCATAGCCTAAGCGTCAGACTGTCTAAAAACTATTTTCAATCACACAAAAAACTCAAAAACTACATTTTAAGCTCGTTTTGAGTAAAAAAACTCCTATTTTTACTCAATAGCACCAAATAAATAATACTTTTGGCATGAAAATAGTTTAATGTGGAGGTTTTTAGACGAACTGCCGTGGTGCATTCAAGAAAAAAAACATTGTGAGTAAAATTTTAATATTTTCAATAATCCTTTTAGCGTTAAATTGTAATCAAATAAAGCCGAATAAAATGAGTCAACAAAAAAGCAAATTTGACACAGAAAAATTGACTGAATTTGCAGTTAAAAAAATATCTGAATTTGCCAAAGAACATCCGAATGAAATATTTTACGGATTCTCAATTGATGCAAATCTTTTATGTCTAAATTCAGAGGAAGAATTCCAAAAATCTTTAAAGTATTACAGAAAGAAATTTGGCGGATATGATACGGACGAACTTATTGCGGACTTAAAAGAAAATACTGGAGATTGGGAATATCAAGGTTTTGTGGAATTTGACAAAAATTCAGGGTTTGATATGGAGGAATATAATGAACATTATCACGAAGACGAAGATTTTCAATTGACTTCCGATTATGCTAAATCAATGGACAAAGTTGTAGAGAATTTAAAAGAAAGCGGAGTTTTTGACTTGCTTAGAAAAACTAATGATTTTTATGCAAACCGAATTGAACACAATTATTAACCTTTAAAATGCAAACTTAAGACGTGTAAAATTAATTGCGGAAAGAGTTAACGGAATTTTAAAAGATGAATTTTATTTAGATCAAACTTTTTATAATACTAAACACTCGCAAGTAGCTGTGAAAAATGCAATAAAACTTTATAATAATGAACGATTACACTTATCTTTGGATTACAAAACCCAAATTCAGTGTACAAAAATATAGTATAAATTAATATTAATCTGTAGCCGTATTTTAGGACTAGACAGTTAAGCTCATCCTTTGCTCAATGAAGTTTTTAGAAGCTAAAGTGCATAGTTTTAACTATATTTGAGACCAATAAACAGCCTCTTTTGTTAAAGTAATTAGTCCTAATTATTTTATTGTTTCAAAACTTTAAATGATCCTAATTTACCATTAATTTGAACATGAACAATATATGACCCAACAGCTAAGTTACTCATATTTAGTCGAGCAGAATTTCTTAATGGTTTATGGTTCATAACATTTTGACCTCTTACATTGTACACCTTTATTTGTTCAATTTTTTCTTTTGCTTTTAATTTCAACACATTAGCAACAGGATTTGGACTATACTCAAAGCCAAAATTTGCTAATTGATTAATACCTGTTGTAGTATTATCATTTAATATGTAATTATCAATGCTCAACCCAATAGCTAAAAATTCTTCATCATCGTAAATAAATCGTATAGCAAATGCACTATTATTATTTGCTTGCGTTGAAACATCTACAGTTACAGATTGATTCAACCCTGTATTTCTTGGAGTATCTATATCTTGAAAATATACTTGTTGCCAAGAAGTCCCATCATAAGCTTCAATTATAAATTCACCTTTATTACCAAATACTTGCAAGTTATAAATCACCACAATTTCTGCATTAGTAACACCTGTTAAATCTACCGTTGGTCCTGTTATTATAGCTCTATCATGACTTAAAGCACCACAAGTAGAGTCATGAAAGAGTGCTGCTCCAGTTGGAGAACTAGCTTCATTACCTGCTCCACCACTTCCAGGCATTATTCCTGTATAACCAAATTGCCAGCTACAACTTGTAGTATTCGTTGCTGTCCAACCTGTAGGTATGGTTGTTGATGCAAAATCTTCATTTTGTAATTGTGCATTAACAATCAACACAGCAAATAACATTGTTAATATTGAGATAATATTTTTCATAATCTTAATTATTTATGATATTAATTGATAATCTATAACGGCAAAACAGATAAAATATTTTCATATACATATATAAATATATATTCTTATTATAATTAAGGTAAACAGTAACATTTTTTAAAGAAATTATTACCCTTTATGCCATAAAAAAGTATCTTTGTAAAAAAATAATTAACACAATGAACAACGGATTATACGCGAAGTTTATAACTTCAAAAGGAAATATACTTATCAATTTAGAATTTGAAAAAACACCAGGTACTGTAGGTAATTTTGTTGCCTTAACAGAAGGTAATTTAGAAAATTCTGTAAAAGTTCAAGGTGAAAAGTATTATGATGGATTAAAATTTCATAGAGTTATTGCAAATTTTATGATTCAAGGGGGATGCCCACAAGGCACAGGAACTGGAGACCCTGGATATAAATTTGATGATGAGTTTCATCCTGAACTGAAGCATGATAAACCAGGAATATTATCTATGGCAAATTCAGGACCAGGAACTAATGGAAGTCAGTTTTTTGTAACACATATTGCAACTCCATGGTTAGACAATAAGCATACCATTTTTGGAAATGTAATTGAAGGTCAGGATATTGTAGATTTAATTGCTCAAGATGATTTAATCAAAACTTTAGAAATTATTAAAGTAGGAGATGCTGCCAAAAATTTTAATGCTATTGAAGCTTTTAGAACTTTTGAAGGAGCAAGAGAGCAAAAAATTGCTGAAGCCAAAGCTAAAAGTGAAGCAGAATTAGAAGAATTAGCTACAGGTTTTGAAAAAACAGAGAGTGGATTGCGCTACCAAATTATTCAAAAAGGAAATGGGAAAAAATCTGAAAAAGGAAAACAAATATCAGTACACTATAAAGGTCAGTTACCAGATGGAACTGTTTTTGATTCTTCATATCAACGCAAACAACCTATAGATTTTGTTTTAGGTGTTGGTCAAGTTATTGCGGGATGGGATGAAGGGCTACAACTCATGCAAGTAGGCGATAAGGCTCGATTGGTTATTCCACCACATTTAGCTTATGGAAGTCAAGGTGCAGGTGGAGTAATTCCTCCAGATGCAACACTTATTTTTGACCTTGAATTGATGGATGTGAAATAATTAAAGTTAAAAAAAATATTTAAACACCATTTTTCTTAAAATGGTGTTTTTTTTTATGCTTAAAATTCAGTAATTTTTGATTGATTAAATAATAAGCATCTATGCCAGAACTACCTTTAGAGTAATTAAAACGGAACATCTCCTTCATCGTTATCTATTTTACCAAAAGCATCACTTGTACTGGCAAAATTATCTGGTGAAATAGTTGCTTGATTCATTGATGATTGAAACTCTGTACCAAAACCTTCTTCTAGGTTGGTAAATTTAGCTAACCTCCCAATAAATTTCATTCTGATATTTTCTAAACCGCCATTTCTATGTTTTGCAATGATAAATTCTGCCTGACCTTCACATGGGGTTCTTTCATCATCATCCCATTCGGTTAGACCGTAATATTCTGGACGATAAATAAATGATACAATATCTGCATCTTGTTCAATAGCACCCGATTCACGTAAATCTGATAAAAGTGGGCGTTTACTTCCTCCACGTGTTTCTACCGCACGTGACAATTGAGACAATGCAATAACGGGAACCGACAATTCTTTTGCTAAAGCTTTTAAGTTTCTTGAAATAGTTGAAATTTCTTGCTCTCTATTCCCTCCTCCTTTAGAACTATTTCCTGCTGTCATTAACTGTAAATAGTCAATTACAATAGCTTTTACTCCATGTTGAGATACTAATCTTCGTGCCTTAGCTCGTAAATCAAATACCGATAATGATGGTGTATCATCAATAAATATAGGTGCTTTTGATAAATTTTTAACTTTTACATTTAAAGCTTCCCATTCATAGGTTTCTAAATTTCCTTTTCTTAATTTTTCGGATGAAATTCCAGTTTCACTTGAAATCATACGAGTAATTAACTGAACTGATGACATCTCCAAAGAAAATATAGCTACAGGAATATTAAAATCAATTGCCATATTCTTAGCCATTGACATGACAAAAGCAGTTTTTCCCATACCTGGACGAGCAGCTAAAATAATTAAATCGGAAGGTTGCCATCCAGAAGTTAGAGCATCTAATTTTGTAAACCCAGTAGCAACACCACTCATTCCTTCTTGATTGGAAATTTCTTCTATTTTTTTAAGTGCTTGACTTACCAGGTTCACTGCGGCTTCTGAACTTTTCTTTAAGTTTCCTTGAGTTATATCAAACAATTTTGTTTCGGCTTCATCTAATAAATCAAAAACATCTACCGTTTCATCATAAGCATTGGTAATAATTTCACTTGAAATTGAAATCAAACTTCTTTGAATAAATTTTTGCAAAATAATTCTTGCATGGAATTCAATATGTGCTGCCGAAGAAACTTTCTGCCTTAAGTTAACAAGATAAAAATCTCCACCAACGGTATCTAATTTTTCATCTTTTCGCAATTGATTGGAAACCGTAAGCAAATCAATAGGCTCAGATTTTTCAAAAAGTTTGAAAATAGCATTATAAATATGTTGGTGTGCAGGTTTGTAAAAAACATCGGCATGTAAAATATCAATAACATCATCAACACCTTTTTTATCAATCATCATCGCACCCAATATAACCTCTTCTAAATCAACTGCTTGAGGTGGTATTCTTCCTTGCTCAAGATTAATTACAGTACCTTTATTTTTGTTTTTAAGTTTAAATGATTGAGATTTTTCCATGGCACAAATGTACTTTTTTCCAAATGTAAAAGTGATTTTTTCAACATTTAAAATTAACAAAAAATGTTAATAAGCCAAAATATTGTTAACAACCTTTAAGTTAGAATTATTTCTTAAAAATAAAGTGGCTCTACTGCAAATTTAGGGGTAAATAAAAAACAGGAGTTTAAGACCGTTGCAATATTGAGCAAAATTAAGATTTAAAGCTTTTTTACCTTGAATTACTTCCTTCTCTAAAAAATTTAAGTTCTCATAAGCATAAGGTTTACTGCGAGTTAAATTTTCATCGAGCGTCATATTTCTTTATAAAAATAGCTTTTGCAACGGTCTTAAAACTTGAGTTCGACCTAAGAAGTAGGTTAAGTCTAATAAAATCAGAATGTTACGTCATTACGAGGGGAGAATCAGCCAAAAAAGGCGGACAAGTTGAAGTAATCTGTTTTTAAAAGTGAGATTGCCACAACTTATCCGCCTTTTTTGGCTGATTCGTACTTCATTCGCAATGACAAACACAGATTAAATTGCTAATTCCCAATAAAAAACAAAAGTTGTTACATCGAACTCAGGTTTAAAATATAACGAAGCAGATTATTTGTTATCTTTGTTCTCATAAGAGTTTTCTAGATACTGCCTAAAATTTTATTGTATTATCTCGATAATACTTCAATCCCGAAGCTTCGGAATTGATGCGAATGAATTTTTAAAACTCATCTATATTTATAATGCATAAAGAAAAAAGAAATAAAGTACTTAGCATTTTCCTTTTTATCCAAATTGGACTTGTTTATATACTTTCCTATTTTCCATTATTTATTGAAAAATTCTATTCTAACGGAATTTATATCTATATCAGTACTTTTTTTAGAACCATTTTTGGATGGGTTCCTTTTTCTATTGGAGATTTAATTTATTTAGTTCTTATACTGCTTACTATCAGATTTTTAATTTCTTTTTTTAAAGATAAAAACAAAAATTTAAAATCTATTTTATTTCAAGCTTTGGCAAGTTTTTCTATCTTTTATTTTTGTTTTTATTTTTTTTGGGCATTAAATTATTCTCGACCTTCAATAATAAATTCTCTACAACTCGAAAGTAAAGAATCTAACTCGCCCGTAAATATTGAAGAATTAAAAAATATTACAAATAAATTACTTTATAGAGTTACATATCTCCAAAAGAAGTTAACTATAAATGATTCATTACCTGTTATCGTTCCTTATTCAACAAAAGAAGTTATAAATCTTACAGTAATAGGTTATCAAAATTTAAATAAAAAGTTTAATCAATTTCAATACAAAACACCTTCATTAAAAAAATCACTATTTAGCTTACCTATTACTTATATAGGGTTTTCTGGCTATTTTAATCCGTTAACTGGTGAGGCGCAAGTTGATTATTTAATTCCGAAAATTTCTTTGCCTATGACTTGCTCTCATGAAGTGGCTCATCAATTGGGAATAGCATCAGAAAGTGAAGCCAACTTTATTGGTTATTTAGCTGCAAATTTTCATAAAGATAAATATTTTCGGTATTCGGCAAATCTAAGTGCTTTTCGATACGCTTTGTTTGATATTTATAGACATGATGAAAAACTTTATCAAGAATATCTTTTAAAAATTCCGCTAGGAGTTATTAAAAATATGAAAGAATCTAAAGAATTTTGGAAAAAATATGAAAATCCAGTCGAGCCTATTTTTAAAGTTTTTTATGATAATTATTTAAAAATAAACCAACAAGAAGATGGTTTGGAAAGCTATAATAATATGGTTGAACTTTTAATTGCTTATGATGATAAATATTTATTGAGATAAATTTTTATCTTTGAATAACTCTAATAAAAATATTTTATGAAACAATTATTTACCTTACTCCTTTTATTGATAACCTTTTCAATAGCTTCACAAGAATATTTTCCTGAAAACAAAGGTGTTAAGACCATAAATTCTAACTACACTGCTTTTATTAACGCAAAAATTTATGTTTCTCCAACACAGATAATTAATAAAGGAACATTACTCATCAAAAAAGGCAAAGTAATTAACTCAGGTAATAAAGTTGATATTCCTAAGAACACATTAGTTATTGACCTAAATGGTAAAACCATCTACCCTTCTTTTATTGATGTATATTCTAATTTTGGAATTGACTTACCAAAACTAACATCTTCAAGCTTTATAAATCCGCAATACGACAGCAAAAGAAAAGGTTATTATTGGAATGATCATGTCATGCCTGAAACAAATGCTATTTCAAAATTTAAATATGATGATAAAAAAGCTCTTGAATTATTAAATGCAGGGTTTGGTGTAGTAAATACGCATGTTCAGGATGGTATTGTTAGAGGTACTGGAGTTTTAGTTGCACTAAACTCTAGCGGTAATAATGGTATTCGAATTATTGAAGCTAAATCGGGGCAATATTTATCATTTAAAAGAAGTAAATATAATAAACAAGTTTATCCAAACTCATTAATGGGTAGTATGGCACTTATCAAACAAATGTATTATGATGCTGATTGGTATGGTAAAGATAATATTAAAACCAAAGATTTATCTTTAGCAGCATTAAATCAAAACAAAAATCTTGTTCAAATTTTTGATGCAGGTAACAAAGGAAATGCATTAAGAGCTGATGGAATTGCAGATCGTTTTGGTATAAATTATACCATTTTAGGTGGTGGAGATGAATATGAATTGATTGATGAAATAAAAGCTACCAATGCCACTTATATTTTACCTATTAATTTTCCTAAGGCATACGATGTTGAAAACCCTTATTATGCACAATATGTTACATTAAGTGATATGCGTGAATGGAATCAAGCTCCTTCAAATCTTGCTGCACTCTATAATAAAGGAATTAATTTTGCTTTAACTACACACCAATTAAAAAGCATTAAAGATTTTAAAGTCAATATATTAAAAGCTATCCAATATGGTTTAAATAAACAAACTGCCTTGGCTTCTTTAACAACTATTCCTGCAAATATTTTAAATAAAAGCAATGAAATAGGGTCTTTACAGAATGGGGCTTATGCCAATTTTTTAATAACATCTGGAGATATTTTTGAAAAAAAAACAATACTTTATGAAAATTGGGTTCAAGGCGAAAAATATATAATTAATGATATTAATCTTAAAGAGATTACTGGTAATTACACACTTACAGTTGACAATCAAAATTATGATATAAAAATTAGTGGTACACCAAATAAACCAAAAGTATCTGTAAAGCAAGACACTTTAAAAATTATAAGTAAATTCACTTATAAAAATAATTGGTTAAATTTATTTTTAAAACCAAATAAAGATAAAAATGAATTTATTAGGCTTGCTGGAAAAATAAACAACAAGAGCAAAATATTGGGTAAAGCAATACTTGTAAATGGTAACGAATCGACTTGGAAAGCGATTAAAAAATCTGCTAAAGAAGATAAAAAAGATAAAAATGAAGAAAATACAAGTCCATATATATCACCAATAACTTTTCCTAACAAGGCTTTTGGTTTTACAACAAAACCAAAACAAGAAACATTATTATTTAAAAATGTTACTGTTTGGACTAACGAAAAAGATGGCATTTTACAAAACGTCGATGTATTAATTAAAAATGGTAAAATTGCCAAAATTGGGTCTAATCTTAATACAGGTAAAACTAAGGTTATTGATGGAACTGGTAAACATTTAACTTCGGGTATTATTGACGAGCACTCGCATATTGCAACAATTACAACAAATGAAGTTGGGCATAATTCAACTGCCGAAGTTACTATGGAAGATGCTCTTAATTTTGAAGACATTAATATCTATAGAAATTTAGCAGGAGGTGTAACAGAAGCTCAAATTTTACATGGCTCTGCCAATCCAATTGGTGGCAGATCGGCAATTATCAAATTAAAATGGGGCGAAACTCCAAAAAATATGATTAATGAAAATGCACCTAAAACTATAAAATTTGCTTTAGGTGAAAATGTAAAACAATCAAGGTATTCTTTCGGAACTCATAGATTTCCACAAACAAGAATGGGTGTTGAGCAAGTTTATATAGATTATTTTCAAAGAGCAAGAGAGTATGAAAAAATTAAAAAAAGCGGAAAAGCTTATAGAAGAGATATTGAAATGGAAACTTTGGTTGAAATCTTAAATAAAGAAAGATTTATTACTTGCCATTCATATGTACAAAGTGAAATAAATATGTTGATGAAAGTTGCTAACAAATTTAATTTTAACATTAATACTTTTACACATATTCTTGAGGGTTATAAAGTTGCTGACAAAATGAAAGTTCATGGCGTTGGAGGTTCTACCTTTAGTGATTGGTGGGCATATAAATACGAAGTTAACGATGCAATACCTTACAATGCTGCTATTATGCACAGTCAAGGAGTTATTACTGCAATAAATTCTGATGATGCTGAAATGAGTAGAAGATTAAATCAGGAAGCTGCAAAATCGGTTAAATATGGTGGTGTTAGCGAAGAGGATGCTTGGAAGTTTATTACACTTAACCCAGCAAAACTATTACATATTGATAATAGAGTTGGAAGTATAAAAGTTGGTAAAGATGCCGATATTGTTTTATGGAGTGATCACCCACTTTCTATAAATGCAAAAGCTGAAAAAACCATTATTGATGGTAAGGTTTACTTTGATATTGAAACAGATAGAGAAATGCGCAAAGCTATTAAAAATGAACGTAACAAATTAATAAACATGATGTTACAAGAAAAAAGCAAAGGCAATGCTACTCAAAGCCCTAAAAAGAAAGCAAATAAAATTAACCACTGTGATACAGTCGAATTATAATGATGAATAACAAAACATATATATTAGTTATTGTGCTTTTATTTTTCTTTAAAAGTAATATTGCGCAACAAGTACCAGTATCAAAACAAAGTAAAACTATTAGTATTGTTGGTGCAACTGCTCATATTGGTAACGGAAAAGTTATTAAAAATGCAACCTTAGTATTTGAAAATGGCATAATCACTCAAATTGGCAATTCAGATAATATTAAAGCTCAAGGCGAAATTATAACTGCAACAAACAAACATATTTACCCTGGCTTTATAATTCCAAATTCTACTTTAGGTCTAGGGGAAATTGATGCTGTTAAAGCAACTCATGATTATGATGAAACTGGTAATTATTTACCACATATTAGAAGTATTATTGCTTATAATACCGAATCGAAAGTTATTGAAAGTGTTAGACCTAATGGTGTTTTACTAGCTCAAATTACCCCTCGTGGGGGAAGAATTTCTGGCACATCATCAATTGTACAATTAGATGCTTGGAATTGGGAAGATGCTATTTTAAAAGTTGATGACGGAATTCATGTAAATTGGCCAAATAGTTTTAAATCAAAATATATTTCCTTTGGTAATCAAATCATATCAGACCCAAACAAAGATTATAATAAACAGGTAAGTGAATTAAAAAACTTTTTATTACAAGCTAAAACATATAAAGAAACAGATAGTAAAAAGAAAAATTTACCCTTTAAAGCTACTAAAGGAATTTTTAATGGAAGTCAAAAATTATATATTCATGCAAAAAAGGAAAAAGAAATTATTGACATTATTGCTTTCACAAAAGAAGTAGGCATCAAAAATATTGTTTTAGTTGAAGGTGACGAAGCATATAAGGTTGCTAACTTATTAAAAACAAATAATATTCCTGTTTTATTGAGTAGAATTCATAAATTACCTAATAGTGAAGATGATGATTATGATTTACCATTTAAAAATGCAAAAATACTTACAGATAATGGTGTTTTGGTTGGTTTACAAAACCGAGGTGGCATGGAAAGAATGAATAGTCGAAATTTACCATTTTATGCTGGAACTGTTGCTGCATATGGATTAAGTATTGAGAAAGCTTTACAATTAATTACTTTAAACACAGCTAAAATTTTAGGAATTGATAAACAATATGGCTCGCTAGAAGTTGGCAAAAGTGCCACATTATTTATTAGTGAAGGCAATGCATTAGATATGCGAACTAATATCTTAACAAAAGCATTTATTGATGGAAGAAAGATAAGTTTAGAAACTCATCAAACCAAGTTATGGAAAAGATATATGGATAAATACTCAAATCAAAATACTTTTGTCCGATAAAACTCAAAATAATAGTAAATTTGAAAAATTTAAAATATTACTCCGAACTTATTGGGGGCTAAATTACAATCATTAATCTATTTTTTATTTTTTGGTGTAAAAAAAAACAGGAATTGAAATTCCTGTTTTGAGTTTTTTGTATATTCTAATTTATTTTTTCTTATACCAAGGTTTTTTCTTATTACCATAACCGTAGCCATAGCCATAACCATAAGCACCTTTACTATGGTCAGAACCATTAATTAAAACTGCCATATTTGGTAATTTATTTTCTTTATGTAATCTTTCGGGTATATGAAGCATTCTTTTATCTAAGAAATTTGCTTTAACAACATATATTGTAAGATCAGCGAATTGACTCATTTGAATTGTATCTGTTACCATACCAACTGGAGCAGTGTCAACAATAATATATTCATATTTAAGCTTTATTTCTTCAAAAAGCTGCTTCACACGTTTGCTCATTAACAATTCTACTGGATTTGGTGGTATATCACCAGAATTAATCAAATGCAAATTTTTAAATTTTGTATATTTTTCAGTAACTTCATCAAGTGTTAAATCTGGATTTGAAATATAGTTAGTAACTCCTAAGATATCTTCTAAGTCTAAATATTTAGTTATTTTCGGAGCTCTTAAATCCATTCCTAAAAGTAAAGTTTTCTTTCCTGATACTGCCAAGGAGGAAGCTAAATTAATAGCTGTAAAGGTCTTTCCTTCATTACTTTGCGTTGAGGTAACAAAAACTGTTTTTCCCATTTCTTTACTATCTAACATGAAATTTAGATTGGTTCTAATATAGCGAAATGCTTCTGCTATATTTGAATTATCTCCATCTTTAAGGAAAACATCTTTTTTTACGTTTGTTAAAGGTACATCTCCTATATATGGAATCTTCAATTTACGAATATCTTTTTCATCATGAATTTTAGTATCTAACATATTTTTAATGTAAATCACTAAAAATGGAATTAACAATCCTAAAATGATTGACCCTATATATACCATTAATTTTTTTGGAGAAACCTTTTCTCCGTTACTATATGCAACATCAATTATTTTGGCTTTATCTACATTAATTGAATTTGAGATAATCGATTCTTCTCTTTTATTCAATAAAAACATATACAATTGATTCTTAGTTTCCTGCTCTCTTACTATACTTTTATATTCTTTTTCATGTTTTGGAACAGCGGCTATTCTTCCACTAATTCTCCCTCTTTGACCATTCAAAACATCTACCTGTATTCTTGAAGATGATTGGAAAGCACTTAAACTACTTTTTAAGTTACTTCTTAACACATCTAATTGAGAATCAATACCAACAATTATTGGGTTTTTTACACTTGAACTTTTTAAAATACGTTTTCTTTTTAAAACTGTATTATTATATTCAGATGTTAAGGCAGCAACTCCTGGGTCTGACAGCCCTATATTACTTGGCAGCGATTCACTACTTCCTGTTTTACCTAATTGATTATACATCATATTTGCCAATCGCAACTGTGTATTTGCATTAACTAATTGGCTTTCATTTATAGAAGATGATTCTAAAACAATACCTGCTCCACCAGCACCTCCAATCATTCCTTTACTTGTTTTAAATTGCTGAGCAGCACCTTCAATTGCAATTAATTCTGTTGAAATTAATTCTATTCGTTCATTTAAAAAATCAGTTGTTGTTTTTGCAACTAAATTATTATCATTTATCCCATCAGCATTATATTGTTCGATTAAATTATTTATTAAAGCAATTCCTTTTTCTTTTATAGCTTCATCAATTGATAAGGTTAAAACTTTAGAGAGTTTTTCATTTACTGGTTCAATTGCTATTCTCTCCATATAATCAGTGACAATACTTTTTATTGGACTTATCTTTACTAGAATTGTTTCTCCAATTATATTTGTATCAAAATTTTTGTTTAACTCAATACTAATTAAACGATTATTTGACATTTCTTCATTTCCTAAATTTGCTTTAAAGTCTTTACCAAAAATTTTATTCCCAATTGATACTTTATCAAAATCAATAAATTCAAATTCTTTTTCTGATTTAATAAAAATCTTGAAATTTGTTGCAATATTATTTATTGATTTTGATGAATCTGATTTAAAGTGTACAATAATTGGAAAATTAGGGTACTGTTCTAAGTTGTAAGGAGAGTTCTTAATGTAATATCGAATATTTAATTTAAGTTCATTGACAACTTTTGTCATTAAAGTTCTAGATTTTATTATTTGAATCTCATTTTCTAAACTCTCATCATTTGAACCAAACAATCCAAGGTTTTCAAAGGAAGATAAATCTGAAAATGAAGATCCTTTTTCTTGTTCTTTAATCAATATGCTAGCATTTATGTTATAATTTGGCACTTCATAACGCAATTTTAAAAAAGCAAAAATACCAAACACTAGTACACTTAGGATAAACCACTTAATGTGTCTTAAATATTTCTCTAAAGCTTCTCTAAAGCTTATTGACTCTTCAAAATCTTCGTCAAAAGGTTGATTCATTGGTTCAAATTCCATAAAAAATGTATTTAATTATATAATTAATAACGTGTAAAAATAAGAAAATTATTTATTTATATTTTATTGTGCATAGCACACAATATTCAATAAGGTTTAAAAATTGAAGTACTAGAATAATATATACCAATTTAACATCATAATGTCGCATTGAGATTGTTTAATTCCTGCCTCGCCGGCGGGTTCACAATATTTTCGTTAAAATAATTGACTATAACTAAGGCTATACTAAAATATTTTGCCTCAATCTTGTAAAAATTAATTCAATTCAATTATACGACATTATAAAATTAAATTGGTATTAGATTAAAAGATGAAAATATTACAGGTTTTATAATCCATATATTTTTATAAGGTTTATTACTCAAAATAAAACTAAATAAGGCTATTAATTTTAATATATTAATTTAATATGAGTGAGTTTATAATCTTTTTTTTAGGATTTAAATATACATAATAATATATATTATTTAAAAATCATCAATTCTTAAAGCTAGCTATAAACCAAAAGATAATTTTAAGAATTGATAATTTTTTAACAGAAAATCTAAAAGTATAATTAAGCACTTCGCTTGTGTTTAACAACAATATTAAAAACTGCATTAATAAAGTACTTGGTATCTGTAGTATATGGGTTTTTAATTTTTTCTTCTAAGTAATCTTTTTCCGATTGCAATACACTCATTACATTCCCAGCTCTATTTAAGGCAACATAAGGCGGTACACAACCTGGTTTTTGGGTTAAACGCAATTTTTGCATTTCTTTTGGAATATCTTGAAAATACCTTTTAGATACTGGTCTAATTCCGACTAATTTTAGTTCTCCTTTCAAAACATTTAATAATTGAGGTAATTCATCTAACCAAAATTTTCTCATAAATTTTCCCCATGCTGGTATTCTAAAATCATCTGCGGGTTTACCTGTATTTGCATATCCGTTTGCATTTACAATATAATCTTGTAAGTATTCGCTATAAGGATGCATTGTTCTAAATTTATAAACACCAATTGTTTTTCCATCTTTACCTAAACGTGGCATTTTATATAATAGCCCATAACTTGGGTTTAAATCAAATGCAGGTTCTTTTACTTTCTTTACTACAAAATAGAGTAAGCCATCAATAGATTTATAATCCATAATACTAAATCCACAACTAACCAATCTACCTAAAGCCTCTGCTTTAGACAGTAGTCTATCTTGCCCTTTAGTTATATTGAAATAATGTTTTTTGGTAAAAGATACTTTTGAGAACACTCTTTTAAACAAAAATTCAATACCAAAATATAAATTATTTATAACAGGGGTTTTACTAATCTTCATTCTTTTTCTTCTAGAAGAGAAAGTTTCTAAGCAACCAATAAAAATTGCACCGTTTTGAAGTTTTGAATTTACTTTTTCAAAATATTTATTAATATATCTAATATCATTTATTTTTTGTAAACTAACAATATTTTCAATATTTTTTATTTTATCTAATCTTAAACTATTTGATTTTAAAACAACTAATGTTTTCTCTAAAGATAAATCAACATAATTTTCAAAGTAATTAAAAACATCAACGTCAGACGTAATACTAATTAATTGTTTATTTTTTAAATAAATTGAACTGCTACTTAATTTAAATTTTTGTAATTTATTTTTTGTTGCATTTGAAAATTCCTGACTCCATTCTAAAAATACATCTTGTGAAATATTTTCTCTTCTACATATCTGTGCAATACTAGTTGCTCCAGTTTTTCCTTCAATTACAATTTTAAATTTTTCGTCTTCTGATATTTTTTTTACACCTGATAATTTTTCGTCGGACTCATTAAATCTTAAAAAATCTTGTGTCCATTGACGAAATATAACTGGTGTAATTCCTTCTCTTGCACAAATCTTTCTAAGTGTAATTTCACCTCTTTGACCTTCAGCAATAATTTCTCTTCTTTCTTCTAGAGAAAATAAATTTCTCTTTTCATTAAAAGTTACGACATCATCATGATAAATTTTTTGTTTTACCTTGTCAATATTGTTACGATAAGTTTTGGTTTTTTCTCCATTATGAGAATTTTGGTTTTGTAATTTTCTAATCATAGCGTCTATTTAGGGGGTGAAATAAAATACATTTAAAACAAAAGGTGTGGTTAGCAGAGTCTTTATTTTAAATAAGTCTTGTTTTTTAATCCCAAAAAATAAAATATTTTTATTTAGAAAATCTAAACGCGAAGTAATATGAACACTAAGCTTAGTAGCAATGTGAACATATTTAATTTCATCATGAGGGGTAGATAAAACTGACATTTTAATTTTAATTTCTTTTTCAATAATTCAAAAATACACAATTTCAATGAATTGACCAAATTAATCTCATGTAAATCAGTAATTAAGTATATATTTACATTAAAGGTTATCCTTATTTTGTAACAAAAAAATATTTTTTAATTATATTTTTGGTATTCTGCAATACTAATTCTTTACTCCACATAAATATATTATCATTCCAACGTTGTGGGTGAAAAGTAAACATAATTTTATCTGGTAAATTACTCTTATTCAAAGCGTCAATAATATTTTGTGTAGTGCGAAAACTGAGGTTAAAAGAGCTATCAACTCTATCTCTTACACTAACTTTGTCTCCATTCCATTTTCTACCAGTATCTGTCAAATAAAACACTTCATGAAAATCAACATCAAAATAAGGTTCTCCAATAATACTATAATCTTTATATTTGTGTTTTTTCCAAAGATCTTTTGAATCGTATTTTGACATTGGACTACCATGCATACAAATTGTAGAGACGGGAGCTAGTTTACGTAAAGCTTTTAAGTTTTTTTCAAAATCGGCAATACTCATTTCCATGTTTCCATTGCAGGTTGTTAAACATTCGTAGTGATAACCTATTTCATGTCCTAGGCTTGCAATTTTTTTTATTACCTTTTCATCCCAACTCTCAGGAACTGCTCTGAAATAGTAAGTTCCTTTTACATTATTATTTGCTTGTATTTCTGCAAATTTCAAGGAATTATAAGGCAATAAATCTACATCATGACGTAAAACAACACTTTTATCTTTAGGGTTTTTAATAAATTCATCAAAAGTTTGAAAGTTATACCCACCAGATATTAATGATGATAATAATTCTCTGTATTGCTTAACTGTAAAATCAATCATATTCTATCTTATTATATATTGCATCGTAAAACAGTTTGTTTAACAAAGGTACATTAGTTTTATTATAATTATTATGTGATAATTTTTTAAAATCATCTATGGCTTCTATAAAATTATGAGGTTCTGAATATACAATACCTCCAAAATCATCATTCATATAAGATTTTACACTTCCATAATTTGTAGTAATTACAGGTGTAGCACAAGCCCTAGCCTCTAATATAGATAACGGCATACCTATAGAACTATTTTTTTTTACAACTGGAAATATATAAATATCAGAAAGGTGGTATATATCTTCAATATTTTCTAAATATCTATCTAAAATAATCATACCACTATCTAGTAATTCATTTTTTAATGCTAGTTGCCCCTTTGCATCTTCTGGTGTAGAACTACTTGCAGCAATTACAATTTGTATATCTGAATTTTGAAGTGGTATTAAAGTTTTTAAATTCCTTCCTTCATTTAAATGCCCCATATGAGAAATAATAAAAGCATCTAATGGTAAATTGTATTTCTTTCTTAACTCCACCTTTTTATTTACATTAGCTAATGGCTTAAAAATTGACAAGTCTGTAATTAATGGAACTAACTGGTTATTTAAATTTAATGTATCCCAAAATTGTTTTAAAGCAGGTGATGGTGTTAAGGCAAACTTTGGTTTAATAATTTTTACTAAAAGAATTTGCCAACTTTTAAGTGGCTTGGGTTGTAATGCTATAAATATACTTGAAACATTTCTACTGAAAAACGAAAATACTTTCAGTCTTAAATAACTGGCAAAAGTACTTGATTGAAAGGGTAAATAGATTATATTATCTGGTTCAAAATCTTTGATTATTGATTTAACTTTTTTAGAATAAAAGAGTGGGTTGGTTTGTACTACATGAATATTTTTTTTATCAAAACCATATCTACATATTACTTTTAACTCATATTTTTTATCTAATTCTAAAAAAAGATTATAAACTGTTTTTTTTATCCCCTCATCATAAGGTGGGTTCAAATATTCGGTTATAAATAATATTTTTTTCAATATTTTTATAGATTAGTTGATGGCATTTCGCCATTCAAAACTTTAGCTTCATTAATACTTATTTTTAACTTATCGGGATAAAAATGATCTAATACATTATTATGATCTAATAATACTATTGGATTTTTTTGACCTTTAGATCTATCGATGCAATTTTTTGGTGTATCACAAATAAAAATATCTAATGGTACTCCTTTTAAATCTGCATATTTTTTTTCTTTAATATAAAATATTACTGCATAAAACATGTTTTTTAAACCTGGTTTTCTAATTATAGAAACATCAATATCAGAATGTTTATTAAGTGTTCCTTTACAGATACCTCCATGCGAAACACAAAACTGAATCCAATCTTTATTATTAATTAATTCTAATCTATTTTGAATATCTTCTAATTGATTAAAAAGCTCAAATTTTGTAGTTTTCAACCATCTCATTCTATGTACTAATAAGACATACAAATTATTATTAACAAACCAATTTAAAGTATGAGCAATTATAAATGCAAAAATAAGACTGGTAATAATAGAGGTGTTAATTATATATAAAAATATCAAGAAAAATATTACCCAAAAAAAAACTGTAAATAATATTTTATATGCTTTTTCTGTTTTATCTGCATGAAAAATACCTTGCATTAGCCAATTACTAAATAATTGAAGCCATGTAAAATATTTATTATTTAAAATATATTTTCTAAACTTTTCCATTTAACATATAATTTATAACTTTATCTTTAACAACTGAGTATTCTAAATTGTTCTCAATTAATTTAATCTTTAATTCTTTACTTAGGAATTGGAAAATTTTAATTTTCTCATCCAATTGTTCATCATGTAAGGTGTCTAACTTACGACTTCTAACCACATCAGCATCAACTTTTAAAATAATTAATTTACAGTTCTTAGGGCTCAACTTCATAAAACTCTTCCCCACCCAAGACTTGTGTAAATTCATTCTTTTAGTATCTACCATCAAATCACAAAGTGTATCTAAATTAAATCGATCAAAAAGTATTATTTCATTTGGTTTAATTTTTCTTTTCTCAAAAAACCATTTAATTTTAAAATCTATCAATTGCAAAATTGGAAATAACCAAGACACAAACCTTGATCGGTAAAATTCATGTTTTCCATATTTTACACCATTAATAGTTTTATACTTTGTCAAACCTAACAATCTACAATACAACATTAATGGTTTTGATAAAATTTTTGGAGATCTAATCCATATATGGTTAGTTTTATTTGAATTAGACAAAAGCTCTTTTTCTAAATCTTTTAAGAGGGTAGTTTTACCGCTACCATCAGATCCTGCTATATAATATACTTTGTTTTTCAATTAAAAATTATTAAACGTTTTTACAAGAACTTCAATATTTGATTTGGAATATTTACTATTTATTATTTCAACATTTCTTTCTCCCATTTTTTTCCATTCTTTTTTATTATCTAGTAGATATTCAATTGCTTTTGATAACTCATCACTATTATTTTCTTCAACTAACATTTTTTCAATAAGCTCTGAGTTTCCTGCATGATTTGTAGCAATTACAGGTTTATTCCATGCCATTGCTTCCATTAAGGATACAGGAATACCTTCTCTCTCTGATGGATTACCATCATCAAAATAATCAGTAATAGAGGGTAAACAAAATATATCACATGCTTTAAAGATAATATCTATCATTGGAGAACTTTGACTTCCTAATATTGCAACTTTTTCCTTCATATTATATTTTTCTACCAATTTTTCTACATCAATAGAGTCATGAGATAATATATTACCTCCTACTATCCATAAAACAAAATCATCTCTTTCTAGCTTTTTCAATGCTTTTAATAACGTTGAATATCCTTTTTTCTCCACCCAATTTGCAACAATTAAAATCTTTGTTTTATCTTTTACATAGTTTTGATTATCAATATCGGGGAAAAGTCTCATAACTTCAATTTTACTTTTTTCAACACCAAATTTTTCATTAATAATTTTTGTATTGAAATCGGATATTGTAATGACTTTATCACAAAATGAATATAATTCTTTAATTACTTTATTTTCATCATAAACTTTTCTTTGATAAAGTTCATGTGCATGTACTGTAACTGTCAATGGAATACTTATCAATCGCTTAAGGAAATAGCCTATATATAATTTATCATCTCCCATTTGGCAATGGATAGAATTAATATTATTTTTTTTTAGATCATAATAAAAACTCAACGAAATAAAGAAGTATGAAAGTATTTTTTTCTTTTTTGCTTCAAGCAATAGACTCAAAATATTTTTCTTTGAAAATAGTAAAATAAAAAATTGTCTTAAAGCTTTGTATTTACTAGCTACATTAATATTCCATCTTTCATTAGGCATCCATGCGCCTGAATTTAACTGCGTTAAACATAGGTTTATTTCAATACCATTTTTCTCTAACAATTCAATTTCATTATAAGTAAATCTATGGATACCTACTTTTCCTGAAGTTATATATGCAACTTTCTTCATCTAAAAATTATTTTATGGGCTGCTTTAAAAAAAATTCAATTTGATTTAAAATTACCTCAGTAGTGTCATCCCATTTATTTTCGACAAGATTTAAGATGTTATTTCGTATCTCTTTTTTTGTATCAATTGTTAATTGACTTACCAGTTTTTTAATTTCATCAACACTATCAACTTCAAACATTGCACCTGCTTTAACAAGTGCGCTATTTACAACCATGGCTCTTCCTCCTGTGTATATAGTTGGAACACCAAGTAACGCTGTTTCTCTGGCCCAAGTATATCCAGATGAAATTGCAAAAAGAGAATAATACATTAATGAATAAATATCAGAAACTGGCTCTTTTAAAACCACACAACCTTTATCTGTATAAAATTGGTGCAATTCTTTATTTTCTAAAGAAAGAAGTATTGTCAACCCTCTTTTTCTTATTGTTTCTATAATTTGATCTAATGTTGAATTACTATCTTGATAATTTAAACTTACATTTGATATTTCTCTAATAAAAACATATTCATTAGGTTCAATTGAATATGAGTCTAATATCTTATCAGATACTTTTAGATACTTAGGGTGCAAATATGCTAGTTCTTTAAATCCATGATATTTAACTGTTTTAGAATTAGAGTATTCTATCATATCTGGATAAATATGTTTTGTTGAAAACCAATTGGCATGATAAAAAGGGATTTTATACTCGAAATCATCATCAAAAGCAAGGTAAGGTTTACGACAATACCATGTAGAAATTGCTGCAGTTGGTCCAAAACAAGCTACTAAATCAATATTATTTCTTTTAATAAAAGGTATTATCTTATAATCTCTATGTAATTGTGAAGTAATTTTATTTAAAAACCCTTTAGCGTGTTCTCCAAGCATAGTTATAGGAAATTCTGCAAGCTCATATCTTAAAATTTTCTCTAGCTTACCTCTACCTCTGAAAATTATATAAATGTTATGTCCTTTTTTTCGCAAAATGAGTATAGCATTTTTAAAAAAATTGACATCTACAGGGTGATTAATATCAAAAAGTATGTTCATTATTTCTTTTTTAATAATTTCATAACTGATTTTCCTGTCTTATAAGCTAATGGCATTAATATTTTTATAAACCTTCCATGCTCAACAAGTTCACCACCAAATTGAGATTTAAATTTTCTAACACCATAATCTTCTCCTTTAATACCAGCTCCCATAAAATCAAAAAATTGTTTATCATTTTTAATTCCATAGTTTATTACAGCCCAAGCAGCAAAAGTACTTGGAAATTGATGTTTATAATCTCTATCCAACCCACCTCTATACCAATCATAAACATTTTTTTCATTTTGTAATAGAAAAGCTCCTCCAATAATTTTATTTTCAAACTTTAGTGCAACAACATTAGCAAAATTAAATTTACATAGAGATATAAAAAAATTCACAGTAGGTAACGGCTTATTTACCCTTTCAACATATATTTTATGAATTATATTATAGACACTTACAATATTTTCTTCATTATTTTCATAAGAAATTTCTACACCTTCTTTTATACTTCTTCGTATTTGTCTTCTTTTTTCTGAAGTAAATAGTTTAAAAACTTCTTCTTCAGAGGTTAACTTTAAGATGTAATTCTGATAAGGAATATAACCCCATTTATTATCTTTATATATTTTCTTAAATTTATCATAGCTTGATAAGTTTCGAGTTTCTATATAAATAATATTTCTAGCTAATTTCTTATTGATTTTCTTTAAAAAAAAATCAATAACTTTTTCCTGATTACTGGAATGTTTAGCAACTGGTCCTCCATAAATTATTGCTCTTTTTGTTAGAGAGCTAAGTGGCCAAATACCATTACTATGAACAACTCCCATGCAAACTGCTTGCAACTCCCCTTCAGTAGAATTAACACAAAATACGAAAGGTTCTGATCCTTTTTGGGCTTTCCAAAATTTATACATTTCAGGAGATTGAAAGACACTACCATTTTTTGATTCATCATTGAGTTTTTGCCATGCATTCACATCAATTTTATCATAAACATCATTAAATACTAATGTATTTTGAACTTGTTTAACTTTTGGCTTGGCTTTTTTCTTAAACCAATTGTTTTTGTTTTTTAACATGATAAAAGCTTTTTTACCAACGGCATATAAAGTTTTATTTGCTACATATAAAAACCTACCATGCTCAACCAACTCTCCACCAAATTTAGATTTGAATTCTCTAACTCCATAATCTTTATCGGGGCTACCCGCTCCCATAAAATCTAAATATTTAATTCCATTATTATATGCATACTCAATAGCAGCCCATGTAGATAGGGTACTTGGAAAAATATTTTTATATTTTCTATCTTCACCACATACAAACCATTCATATAATGTATTGTTTTGAAGTTGAGCTATAATTACTCCTCCAATAATTTCATCATTGTACCTAATCAATAAAAACTTGGCAACTTTATTTTTAAACAATTTTTGAAAAAAATCTTCATTAGGTAAAGGTGTTTTAATTCTTGTTAAATAGAGGTCTAATAATATTTTATAATAAGAGGTAATTTGAATTGAATTTTCAGCTTCAAAAATTTCTGCACCTAATTTAATACTCTTTTTTATATCTCTTAATTTACTTTTACTCATATTCTTTTGAATATCTTCCTCACTAGTAGTGTTTAAATGAAAATTTAAATGAGGGGTATAACTAAAACCTAATTGATAAAAAGCATCCTTGTGGTCATTATAATTATTGAAATTTCTTATTTCAATATAAATTACTTTCTTTTTAATTTTATTAATTAGTGCAGTTAATAGTTTTGAAACTTCTTCAGATTTAATTTCGGGTGCAAAAAACGGACCTCCATATATTATTGCTCTTTTAGAGAAGTAAGCTTTTATTCCTTTTTCTTTTTCAATAACACCAGAAATTAATGCTATTATCTTGTTATCTTTTTTTAAGCCTACTGTAAAAATTTCTGGTTTTACTAATTTAAAAAAATCAACAGCTTTAGGGGTTTGAAAAAAATTAAGATACTCTTGGTTTCGCGTTTCTTTCCAAAATGCATCTTCAACGTTATCTAAACTATAAAACAGTTCGTAATTATTTTTTATCAAAATTTTAAAATTATTTTTGTTAGTTTAAATTTTCTTTATAAAGCTTATAGGTTTGTTCAATCATAGTATCAATTGAAAAGTATTTTTCTATTCTTATTTTCCCATTTTCTCCCATCATTTTTGCTCTTTCAGGATTTGTTAATAAAAATTCTATTTTTTCTACAAGCTTATCTACATTTTTAGCTTCTATCAAAAAACCTGTTTCATTATCAATAATTAATTCTTTTGTTCCTCCTGAATTACTTCCAATAACAGGTTTTTTCAAAATCATAAATTCCATTAATGCATTAGAAATACCTTCTCCATGTGTTTCATGGTTTGAAATTAACACTCCAATATCACAAATATTTACAATTGATTCTACATCATCTTGTTTTCCAACAAATCTAAAATAGTTTAAATTATTTTTATTTATACTACCTTTTATTTTTGATAAATTTGGACCATCTCCTATTGCAAGAAATGTTATATCTTTTCTTTTTTTAAGTAATTTTTCTCCTGCTCTTACAAAAGTATTGTAATCTTTTTTATCAGAAAATGATGCAGTCATTCCAATTATATATTTAGTTTTTATATCAAATTTTTCGAGAATTATTTTTTTATCAACTATATTTTTAATCCGATCCATATCAAAACCATTATAAATACAAACACCTTTTCCAACAGGAACCTTAAAAGATTCTAATCCTGCCTTACAGTTTGCTAATATTACCGTACTAAAAGGGTAAGAAATTGCTACTGAAAGATATCTTTTTGAGTAAGGTTTAGTTAGATCTTGGTGTGGCGCAGTTGAAATCATTGAATTGATAAGAGGTATCTTTTTAAATTTACAAATTGGACCAAAATGAATTGCTGCTATATTATCCCAACAATGAACAATATTTGGCTTAAAATTATTTAAAATTTTATTAAATTTAAAAAATATTGCAATATCTTTTTTAAAATTTCTTTTTAAAAAGTGAATTTTAATATTAAAATTGAAAATTTCTTTATAATGAATATCTTTAGATAGAATTACTATTTGAATTTCAACATTTTCATCAATAAGTATTTTTTTTATTAATGAAGTTAATCTTCTTTCTTTACCACCAGACCTTAATGATTCAATAACGTAAAGTATTTTCATATCTTTTCATAAAGCTTAACAGTTTGTTTAATCATGGTATCGATTGAAAAATGTTTTTCAATTCTTATTCTACCTTTTTTTCCCATTTCTGAAGCAATTTTCGGGTTTTCTAATAAATATTCTATTTTTTCTACAAGTTGCTCAATATTTTGTTGTTCAACTAAAAAGCCATTATTACCATCAATCACTAATTCATTAGTTCCACCTCCATCAGATGCTATAACGGGTTTTTCAAATACCATATATTCTATAATAGCATTAGATATACCTTCAGTAAAAGTTGCCAAAATTCCTGTTTTTTTTTCATAAAAGAAAAAATTTGTAACTAAAAAATATAATGACTGAAATATAAATCCAATAAGTAACCAAGTGAAAAATTCCTTCGCAGGTAAAAACTTTTCATCAACTAAAATGTTAAAAAATATATCTTGTAACAAATAAATCATTGTCCCTATTCATACATAAAAAATAATCAATGAAAAAGAGTACTTAAGGACTATACCCATACTCTTTTTTCGCTTTAATA
>JAKITG010000166.1 GCA_021648195.1 Flavobacteriaceae bacterium
AATAAGAGATGTTAGAAATTTTATACTTGATCAAGTTAGTAATTATGAAACTACTAACTTAAATGAGAAAAAAGAGCTATTAAAAAATGATATTGCAATACACATAGGAACAAAAGAAGAAGAAATTGAAGGATCACTGATTGAGGGTAGCAGTATACTTGCTGACCAGGTTATAAAAGGTGACCAGACCTTATGGTGGGTTTTCAACGATAAGGGTAATGTTCATACAGAAACTTCTGGTGCTGCAATCGGAATGGAAATAAGGGCACAAGCCTTTGCTTTTGCAACAAATGATGTAGAAACAGTATTAACATTTGATGTTGAGAAAACTGTTGAATTGACCAACTCTGTAGATGTAAACAAGATTGACGAACTAGTTTCTCACACTTGCTATTATGGAGTTTATAACTCAAGAGGTGAAAGGATCGGTTCAATAACAATGACTGATGTGCCTGACAATGTTTCTTGTGGTAGCAGTACGGCAATTGCAGCTGCAACAGCTCTATGGAATGAATAGTGCTCCATAAGATTTAATAACCTTTTTTATGCACGGAGTTTAAATTAAACTCTGTGCATTTTTCAATAACTTAAATTTATATAATGAAAAAAATTATAATGCTAATAATTATTGGTTTAACTAATAATTCATATTCTCAAAACAATAAAATATTAAAAGTTGAATACAACGAAATAGTTTCATATATACCATCAATAATCAATAATGATAAAGGTCTGTTGTATGTTTCAAACGAAGAATCATATTACAAGACAATTTACGATAACACGCAGAATACTGATAAAATTGATAATGAATCAATTGTTGTCCCTGCAATTGAGGGCGAGTACTTTTCAGAAATATTTATAGACACTAAAAACCATCAATTATTTGAAAATATTTTTGAACGAATTGCACTTAAAAAATATTTTTCTGTATATGAAAAAACACCAGAAATGAATTGGAAATACATCAATGAAGAAAAAACAATTAGCAACTTTAAATGTAAAAAAGCAAAAACTCTTTTTAGAGGTAGGACATATGTTGTGTGGTACACAGAAGAAATACCAATTTCAACTGGTCCGTGGAAATTTTATGGATTACCAGGTTTAATTTTATCTGTAGAAGATTCAGAAGGTATTTTTAAATGGTATGCAACTAAAATAATTTATCCGTTCAAAGAAAAAATCAATTTTGAGGAGGTAAAAAAAAGAATGAAGAAGTACAATAAAATTTCTTTTATAGATTTAGATACTAAAATAATTAAATCTATCAAAACTAAATTTGAAACATTAAAAGCAAGAGAAGGTGGTAGAAGTCGAGGAGTTATTTTTGGATTTTCAACATCTCAATGGAAAGAACCAACAAATGAATATAGAAAAAAAACAAAATATTCTTTTTAATTCATCATGTTAAAAAAAGTAATTTTCTATATAGTTTTGCTTTCAAGTATTAATATTTATTCACAGGAATATATTTTACAAGGAACATTAAAAGATTCAAAAAATGAATTAATAATATCAGCCAGTATTGTTTTAAAAGAGACTACAGGAAAGATTATTGCCAATACTTTTACAGATGAATTTGGTAAATATGAATTAAAAACAGAAAAATTAGGTCAATTTATCTTAATAGCTAATTCGATGGGTTTTGAGCAAAAAACTATTGAAATTAAAATTGAAAATAAGAATGAAAACAAAACAATAGATTTTATATTAACTACAAAAGTTACAGAATTAAATGAAATAATACTAGAAACTTCACGACCAATAACCATCAAAAACGATACAATTGTTTTTGATGCAAATTTTTTTAGGCAAGGAAATGAACAAGTGGTAGAAGATTTACTTAAAAGAATACCAGGTTTAAATATTGAAGAGGACGGAACCATAAAAATCGGTAATGAAGAAATAGAAAAAATAATGATTGATGGTGATGATATGTTTGGAAAAGGCTATAGAATTCTATCTAAAAACATGCCCGCCAACCCTATTGCCAAAGTAGAATTGTATAAAAATTATTCCAATAATAAACATTTAAAAGGCATTGAAAACAGTCATAAAGTAGCATTAAATCTAACATTAAAAGAAGATGCAAAGCGTGTATGGTTTGGTAATATGCAATTGGCTTATGGTTTAGTTTCTGAAAACAGATATGAGATAGCAGGTAACTTAATGAATTTTGGTAAAAAAAATAAGTATTATTTTCTAACCAAATTAAACAATTTGGGTCATAATGTAGTTGGCGATATTAATCAACTTATTAGACCCTACCGTTTTGGAGAAGCTGGCAGCTTAGGCGACAACCAAACTGTAAATTCTTTATTAGTATTAGGTTCAAATTTACCAAACTTAAAACAACAGAGAACCAATTTTAACAATGCTGAAATGCTTTCGTTAAATAGTATCTTCACTCTTTCGAGCAAAATAAAACTTAAAGTTTTAGGTTTTTTAAACACTGATGAAAATGATTTTTTTAGAAACAGTTTACAACAATTTTCTGTTGGCAATACTTCCTTTACAAATACAGAAGATTTTGTAGGTAGAAAAAAACAAATTACAGGTTTTGGAAAAATTGATTTATCTTACGATATTTCAAATAACAAAACCTTAATATACATAGGGAAATTTAACAAAACAAACGAAAAAAACAGAAGTGATTTATCATTTAATAACAATTTACTAAATGAAAGATTAATTAGTAACAATCAACTTTTTGATCAAAAATTAGTCTTTACCAATAAATTTAAAGAGAATAAAGTATTTTTACTTTCAAGCAGATACATCAACGAAAAAACACCACAAACGTATTCTGTAAATCAATTTATTTTAACTGATTTATTTACAGAAAATGCTAATAATACCAAACAATTTAGTCAAAATCAAATGCAGTTTGTAGGTTTTGAAGCCCACTTGTTAAATAAAAAGAAAAACGGCGATTTATTGGAACTAAAATTTGGCAACCAATTAAGAGTTGATAATTTAGAAACGCGTTTTGAATTGTTAGAAAACGAAAATGCTATTTCATTTCCTGAAAATTTTCAAAACAATTTAATATATACTACAAATGACTTGTATTTGTCAGCAAAATATCGTTATAAATTCGGAAACTATACTCTACTAACCCAAGTAGACGCTCATCAATTGTTCAATAAATTAGAAAATTTAGTTGTAAAATCTAATCAAAATCCTTTTTATATAATTCCAAAAGTAGGTTTAGATTGGAATATAAATGGAAAAAATAAAATTATAACATCATATTCTTATAACACAACAAATGCAGGTGTTTTAGATGTTTATTCAGGTTTTGTGCAAACTGGTTTTCGTTCGTTTAATAAAGGGCTGGAAGAATTCAATCAATTAAATTCATCTTCTTCGATTTTAAATTATACCTATGGTAGTTGGGGTGACAAGTTTTTTGCTAATACTTTTATTATATATTCTAAAAACAATGATTTTTTTAGTACCAATTCAATCATTGCTCAAAATTTTTCACAATCTGAAAAAATAGTTATAAAAGATAGAGAATTTATTTCTATATCATCAAGCATAGACTTCTATTTTAAACCTATAAAATCAAACCTAAAAATCAATTTAGGAGCAACCAAAACCAATTTTAAAAACATTATAAATAATTCTGATCTTCGTGAAGTAAATAGTTTAAATACCAATTATGGTTTTGAATTACGTTCTGGTTTTAGAGGCTTTTTTAATTATCATATTAGCTCAAAATGGAACTACAGCCAAGTAGAAACCACTATAAAAAATAACTTTACCGACAACGTAAGTTTTTTAGATTTATCGTTTGTATTTGACAACAAATTCAACTTTCAAATTCAAACAGAACGTTACTTTTTTGGAAACCTCGATAAAGAAAATAACACTTATTACTTTTTAGACTTTGATGCAAGATATACCATAAAAAAGAACAAATTAACTTTAGCACTTACAGGAAAAAACTTATTTAATACCGAAACATTTAGAACATTTTCAATTAGTGATATTAGTACATCAACAACCGAATTTAGATTACTGGAAAGATTTGTACTTTTAAAATTGGAATATAGATTTTAGCATTGTGGAATATCAACAACGGCTACCAACAATGGCTATAATTAATGGCTTCTAATTGCTTAATTCAAAGTTAAGTTCTTTAAATTAAGTTTGGTAATTAGTCGAAAGTTAAGTAATTTTAACACGCCACTAA
>JAKITG010000167.1 GCA_021648195.1 Flavobacteriaceae bacterium
ATTACCGAGTAAATGAGCCATTCTTCCAAGAATTTCAAATGCAATTCTTGCTCTATAATTTTCATCTACATTAAAATGACTGCCATAAATCCAACCCTTTTCTTCACCATTACTAGTATTTACTGCAACTGATAAACCTGCTTGAATTAAACCTGTTTTGTAGAATTCCACTAAATTATCATAATGAAACGATACAGATCCACCAGCCTCATTGTATAATTTAACTTGATCACCGTATGCATCAGTAACTAATAAACCATCAGGGAACAATAACCAATTATCAGAATAATAAGTTGTTATTTTCTGAAATGCATTTGGTATATCTGAGTATGGAATATCAGGTGTATAGAAAGAGGCAAAATTATTAGGATAATCATCTCCTAAGTCTGCATCCCAAAAATGTGTTACAGAAGCTAAAGCATATTGTAATCCCTGACTCATACCAGGGAAACCTTCTTTGCCATATCCCCAAACAATGTCGCTAACATCTTCTCTAAAAGCTCCACAAACAATTTTTCCTGACTCAAAATTATCATTTCCCCTCGTAAACCAATCTACATATCCATTCGTTTCACTGGTACCAAGATGAGCTAACATTTCTGGAACATCATAACCAATATGCAATTTCATTAATTCATATCCCTCACGAGCAATATATTGATGCACTCTTTCTGAGTGTCCAAACACAAAGCTATAATTAAACCAAATTATAATAAATAGCATGTTAAATTTAAAAATGTTTTTCATTTTTACCTCCCTATATTTTAATTGAAATTCCTGCTGTTAATATCCAAGGTTTTTCTGTGTAAAACAGAAAGCCCCTTCTAAAACTGTTTTTAATAAACAATTCATAATTCTTGAGAACATATTTTATCTTAATATTTAGTATGGGACCCAAAATACTTGGTTCATCATCGTTGCCTAATAATGAAAAACCTAAATCAACTTCAAATGAAACATTATTATAAATATTGCTTTGTCTTTTATAAATAAGGTTAATCCAATAAAGGAATTTCTTTTTATAAATTGGACTATGCTCGTATATATAGTTGTACCCAATCATTTCTATACCAATAAAATGCCTCCCAGTATTCCAAAAATCTTTTGCAATCTCGAAAGAGAATGCAAAACCAGGCTTTTTATTTTCATAATCATTTGGATTATTTATATCATACTTAGCTCCTATTCCAACGCTAATTTGGATAGATTTAGTTTTTTGAAATTTCCCTTCTGTTTCTTGTGCTCTTACAATGTTGCTAATAGAAGAAAAAATAAGTAAGATTATTATTAGTGTTTTTTCCATTTTCGCACTTTTCCCTTATATATTTATCATAATACAAATATTATAAAATCCAATTTGTAAGTATAACGGCTCACAGCTTACCCGCCGCAGTTCTACAACTTCGAGTAAAGCAACCGCTTCGGCTTTTAATTCAATAAAAATTTTGCTAACTAATATACTTACAATTTAACCAACTAATCCGTCAACCGACGGAAAAACCCAAACGCCCGGGCGTAACTGCGGTCGGTGTAGAGCTGTTTGTTATACACGTCAAACCTCAAAAACATCTATAAAGTCAGTATTGTCATTGTAATTTATTTTCTTCCTATTAAATTGCATATTGGGTTTCGCCCATGCTTCGCTAGTTGATGAATTTAGATATTTCCAAAATGCAAGAAACACCTGTCCAGATTTGTATTCTTTATTTAGTGTTTTTTCCACTTTTTCCAACGAACGTTTATACCTCCCAGAATATTGATGGTGACCAGAATCAAATGCAATTACTTTACAATTATTATTTGGTGGATAAATATCTGAAATTTCAACTTTACTAAAATTCTTGTAAATGTTTGTAATTGTTGAAGATATTGCGACCATAGCATTAATGTTGCCAATTTGGAGCCATTTTACAATGCTTGAGTCAAATTCTTCAATAGTTTTATTGTTTTTGAAAACAAAAATTTTTTCAATATAATTATCGATTATTGCCTCGTTTGAATTGATTAAGTTCTCTGAATTATTTTGCGATGTCATGAACTTTTTCATCTTTTCAATAGTTGAAGTTTTCATAATATTTAATTGTTTGATTTTTTTAAAAGCTTCGTCTATAGAAATTATATTTTTTGAGTAGTCAAGATTAGCAGAATATTTTGAAATTATTTTTGTTACATCGCAAATATCTTCTTTAGCAGTTATGTTCTTAAAATAATAAAACTTTCTAGCAGTATCATCTGCTGATAATTCCTTAAGTAAACCAGGTGTGGTCATTAAAGCATACACTTTTTTATTTACTGGCAAACTAATTACTGCAATCCTTAATGATTCATTATTCACTATAAGTCGAATAGGTATTTCCTTTTTCCCTATTTCCGCTGATACTAAAGCACCAGTTATTATTGTGGATTTGTTATTATTACTACTCAAGTATTTTTGTAGATTTATCTTTTCTGATAGTATAAAAGAACATGCGGGGAATAAAATAATATCCACACTTTCTCTATTTGCAATTGAAATTAAATTGTTGATACGATCAATATAATTTTTTCAATTTTGAGTAAATTTTGTTAATAATGTGGCTTTATGCCCTGTCCAGTTATTCGAATAATTCATTAAGTCTTTTTTAGCAATACCCAAATCCATAACTATTCTAGCAATCTTCATATATTTACCTCCTTAATTTTTTCTTCATTAATATGGAAAATATTGTTAAGACCCAATTTTTCAAGTGTTAACAAATTATTTGCTCCTTGTTTTGGAGAAACCAATAAACCTAAGTAAAAGAATTTTGACATATTAAAAATACCGCCATTTAAGTGCTTGTTTACAGATGATTCTACCTCAACTCCTAATAAAGGGAATTCAATATCATTGCTTTTTGATTGATTAAGATATAATAGTATAGGATAATAAACTTTTTCTTCTTTTAAGTTTTCTCCTATTTTCATCAAAAACATTTTAAATGCTAAAGGAATTTGCAAGACTAAAGCAAAATCAATTCTTGGCTCATAGTACATGTCGGCTTTTTTACTAATTTTTCTTTCAACTTTATTAACTGGGTCGTATATGAATTTTTTATTTAACAAAAAATCATATTTCGTTTCTGCTTCTATGCTCTGATACATTTTTATTTTACTGTATTGCCATTTTAGTATAGGGGGAATATAGTTTTGATACATATTAATCTTTGTATTCTCAAGAAGCTTTAATAAGCTCTCCATTACTGCTGAATCTTTTTCTCCACCAACTTTACTTCGAATTGTGTTTGTTGGAGTATTTGTTTTGCTAAATGTATTATTTTTAGAAAAATTAATAGTTTTATCAATGTTTTTAAGATGCTGCCAGTCGAGAAAAATGATATTTTGTTTTCCAGAAAACTTCATAAATGTTCTACATATTTTGACACCTCTTCTATATGTGTCGTTTTCGTTAGATGCGTATTCATTATTTACAACTACGAAATTTAAGAATGAATTAATTAGTGTAAGATTCAATAAATTGCCCAATTGGTTTTTGGAAGAGGTTGTTGAGCCTTCAATTTCAAAAGTTGCTATTGGAATTTGTTTTGTCAATGTATGCCACTTAGAATTCTGACCAAATAACATGTCTAATGGTTGAAGATTATAAAAATCATCCTTAATAAACCAAGCTACATCATAAATAGGTCTATAATTATTTGTATTTGTATTCGGTTGTTCAGGAATAGAAATAAATCCTAATTTTTCACCTAATTTTGTTAAATATTGTTGAATTTCTTTTGTCTCTTTTTTCGGCATATTTACCTGCTGCATATAGAGTGTATAACGGCTTGGTGGCTAAAACGTCCGCCTTGCAAAGATTTAAGAGACGCAACCCCAAAACGTATTTATTAAACAATTAACCTGCCCCGCTCTTTTTGCGGGGTTTTTAAACTAAAACGTCTTTCATAAAACTACAACTTAGAACTCACAATAAAAAACAAAAAAGACCAAGCGTAAAGGCGGTCGTTTTTGAGCCACTGGTTAGGCAGTGCATTTAAAACCGCTACACCACCAACCCTAAAATTAACAGCAAATACAGAAATTGCAAGAACCAATAAACGCCGAACGCTACACTTTTAAACCAACCTAAATTTTAGCGATTACTTTTGAGCCGAAATGTTTTTCTCTTTTCACACTAACTTTGAAGCCTCACAACGACTTT
>JAKITG010000168.1 GCA_021648195.1 Flavobacteriaceae bacterium
AAATAGTTTACAATACAAGAGAAATCATTAGACCTAATCGGAAAAATAAAAGAAAGCATCGGTAGAAAAAACCTTATTCTATGAATTACAAGGGTTTATGACAAAGTATTAACTAAACGACATTGATTTAAGTTTATAATTTACTTTACTGTCGTTTCTAATTGGTGCTAATGGTTGGACTATGCGTAGTGTGGGATTTTGAAACGATTAATTTTCAAGCTACCACTAAATTTTATTGTTTGCATAATCTCCAATTTTAGCACTAAAACCCACATTACGTATAGGTATTGTTGTGTGTAGTGCTTGTTCGTCAAAAAGGTTTAATTGTTCATTTTCTACAAGATTTTGTTTCGTTAATTTACCCTTATAATTCTCCCAATCTATAAATTTTAAATTTGGGATTTTCAATTCCAATTCGTAAAAATCAGTTTCATTTATTATTTCATTCAAATCAATTCTCATCAATAAATCTTTTGTCATCATCCTTTTAGCATCCTTAAATGCAATTGATTGAATAAAATCCTGTGTTAATTTTTTGTTTAATAAAGTTTGTGTTATTTCTGCTTCAATTAAAGTATCAAAACCTATAAAATAACAAGTATCATCAAGCATTACAGGTTTATTATCAATTAGTTTTACAAGAGAAAATGTTGTAGTTTTATACATTCCTGCAATCGCAACTTTGTAAGGCTTAAAAGAATAATCCCCTATTCCAAAAATTGAAAAAAGAGGTTTCCCTTTATAAATACTTGATTTTCTTTTATTAAAATATTCAATGTTAGAGAAAAGGTAATTATAAGTTTTTGGATATAAATCCTTTATATATTTAGTTTCCTGACCTACTTTTTTTTGTGTAATAATCGTGTATTTCCGAGTTTTATCAATGATACCCCCTTTTAAATCAGAACTTTTTAATAAGGCATAAACTAAATCTTTTTCTATCTCAACAGTTTCTTTATTATTGTTTAGGAAATTACCGTTTACATTTTCTAATTCCATTATTTTGGAAGCATCGTGTTTTACTCCTTGTCTCCATACAAAAGGAAATTTACCATCTATATTTTTTGATTTTAAATATAAATCAATATTAGCAACAAATTTATTATTAACCCAACCATATTTTCTAATTAGGCTTTTTGTGTAAAAATTGTATTCGGCAATTGTCTCGTTAGGTTTTTTATTTAAAGAACACAAAAACAAACAAGCGTTAACCGAAACATTAAATTCCTTTTTTGCATCAATATCAAATTGCTTAATACCCGATATTTGATATTTTGCCCTATTTTGTTCTAACAGAATATTTTTTACCACAGAATTTTTTACCAAAAAAGCAAAATTCCCATTTAACTTTGAAAATACTGATATTAATTTAATGGAAATATACTCGCCAATATCAAAATTTCCTTTTCCCGTAATTGCATCAAGTCCATTATGGTTTTTAAAATTTGATTTTAAGGGTAAATTATCAGACCCAAGTGAAGATAATTTTGAATTTGTAACCCAAGGCGGATTTCCAATTATTAATATTTTTTGGTCTTTATGCTTATTTGAAATTTTTTTAAAATCAAAATTGAAAACATCGTAATGATAAATATTTATTTCTGGTAAATTAGAATTTCTGTTTTTCAAAAAATAGTCTAAAATGGCAAATTTCGTTTCCCATACATAAGGTTTGTAAATTTCAACTCCATAAATAAATTTAATATTTTCAAATGTCTGAAGGCTTGAAATAATAAAATTCCCCTTTCCACAAGTAGGTTCAACAATAATTTCAGGTTCTGTATTTTGACTTTTCAGAAGATTACAAACATTATCACTTAAATTCCTATTTGTTTGAAAATCTCCATACTCTGCTCTGTCGGGTTCATTTATTATGTTTTTATTATTTGAAATAGTATTGATTAGTTCATCTAATTCTGACTGTATTTCAAAAAAAGTATTTATACCGCATATTGTTTTTATCTCTGAATTTAAGTCTTCAATAGATGTGTCTTTTGAATCTTCAAAAAAGACAATTACAGGATTAGTAATATTTGCATCAAATACTCTCATATTAAGCATTTACCTTATCAATAATTTTTGTGATACCGTCTACTTTTTTAGAAAGTGCTACAACTCGTCCATATTGCAATCTCCATTGTAAAGCGTTGGATATGGTCAAGTAGCCCAATTTCGGCGTATTTTCTAAAATTTGTTTTGCTATTTGAGTTAAAGTAATGTCGTCCGCAGGGATATTTTTATCATTGAGATAAGCAATTACATCTTCTTCGTTTGCTCCATCTTCTACCATTTCAATTAGTCTGAAAGTTGTTGTATAATCTGCCGTTCTTTCCTTGCTAATAAACGAACAACTTTTAAAATCTAATACTGCTGTTTCATTTTCTTGATTATCTGTTTTTTCATAAACAAAAACAAGAAGATTATATCCAAGTCCGTATATTTTTTGTTTGGCATCTTTGAAAGGACTTGACGATTGTGGTTGTTTTATTGAAGTTACTTTTATATCTGTATTTATCTTTGGTGCCGGCAAATCAATTCCACGAGCGGAATTTCCATTATCAAGTTCAAAATTTTTATTAAGAAATTCTTTAAATTTATGCTCAATATATGTTCCAACCGCTTTCCCATCAGTTACGCCAAATAATTCCTTATTTTCATATTTGGTTTCTTGTTCACAAAACGCATTTGCAGAACTAATTAAATCCTTTATTGTCAATTCTTTTTTACTCATTATTTTCCTTAAATTTTCTAATTACAAATTTACAAATAATTTCTAGAGATACCATTTCTAATTTACTGTTCCTTTTTTTGCATTACACATAATCGAAACAAAAGCAACAATCGTTAATAAAATTATTTACTTTTAGGCATTTTAACTGAACAACAGATTCAATTTATTGTTACATCATTTAAAGATAATATTGGCACAACAACTTTTAACTATCATGAAATGCGTAATGATTGATGAAATTACAATGCCCATTGAGGAGTTTTCAAATAAAGCCACAAAAGTAATAGTTAATAGAAGTAACCCTGGAGCTAAAGCATGGTTGGCTCGGGCTCAATGTAAATGAGCTAGAAGTAACTCTTATAACAGCTATGACTGTTTAAAAGGTGAAAATGCTTTCCTCGAAAAAAGGCAACCTAAGTTTAAAGGTGAATAATTAGATGTTTGATAAATCGGATTTATTATCTTAGTTTTGTAATACATTTTAAATTAATACCATTATGATAATTACCGCTTTTCACAATTGGATAAACAAAGCAATAGCAATCACATTTCTTTTTCAGATTTTTATTATTGGAGTATCTGCACAAATCCCTACTACTCAAGATTGCAGAGGCGCAATTGCTGTTTGTGACTATATTTATATAGAAGAAACTACAGCAACCGGATATGGTAATTATTACGAAATTCCAACAGGTCAAGCATGTCCAAATCATTGTATGGACGGAGAAAGTAATAGTCGGTGGTATATTTTGACTGTTATCGAAGCTGGTGACCTAAGGTTTGAAATTACACCACAAGTACAAACAGATGATTACGACTGGGCAGTTTTTAACCTAACTGATTACAGCTGTGATGATATTTGGAGTCACCCCGCATGGACACTATCAAGTTGTAATGCAGCTGGTGGAGCAGGTTATCAAGGGGCAACCGGTGTTAGCTCGCTTAATGGTGGCTCTATAAATTGTAATAATGGAGGTTTTACCAATAAATGGAATGCCGACCTTGAAGTTTATGAAGGTGAAACTTATGTTTTAATAGTAAGCGACTGGACACAAACTCCCGGCGGTTATACTTTAGATTTTAGTGCATCAACGGCAATAATTTTTGACGACCAACGTCCAAGCATAGAGTATATTGGTAGTGATTTAATTACTGAATGTGGTACAAACGAGCTATTTATAAAGTTTAATGAAAATGTAAAATGCAGTTCAATACAACCCACCGATTTTGCTCTTGCTGGACCTGGTGGTCCTTACGTTATCGATAGCATCTTTGGTAGCACCTGTGATTTGGGTGGCAATAATGAGCGCGAGTTCTACCTGTATTTTACACCTGCCATTTACCAAGGTTGTGATTACACACTCGAGATTAAACAATTCAGTTTTATTTCAGATGCATGTA
>JAKITG010000169.1 GCA_021648195.1 Flavobacteriaceae bacterium
GTGCAAATTTTATAAATTCTTTTGTAGGATTTGTTCCATATCCAACTCCTATTACATTTACATTGATAATTTTAGCATAACCAATGGTAGTTCTATCTGCTTTGTCAATTAAATAAAGTATTGGAATAGTTGGATTCAATTGACGAATTTTTGATAGCACAGGATAATGAAAAGAAAATATAAGAACTTCTTTTTCCATATCGAGTTTTTTAACTATTTCTAGAATTTCTTTTTCTATACCATATACTTTAATTTCTATACAAACTTTTATCTTTCCTTTTGCTAATTTCAAGACTTCTTTTAAAGTAGGTATCTTTTCATTTTTATAGGTATCTCCAAATTTTTCTGAATAACCTACTTTAACTTTCTTAATTTCTTTACAAGTCATTTCAGAAATATTTCCAGATTTACCATTAGAATTTGTTCTATTAACAGATTTATCATGAATTACAAACAATTTGTCATCACTTGATTTATGAACATCTAATTCAAAATAATCTGCACCACTTTCTATTGCTTTTTGAAAAGCAATTAATGTATTTTCAGGTGCTATACTCGAAAAGCCTCGATGTGCAATTACTTTTGTTTGTGCATTGATTGAAACAGAACAGACCATTAACATAAAAAACATTATCGATATTTTTTTCATTTTTAATTGTTTTAGATTATTAATTTTACTTAAAAATATTTTTGAATTTAATTTAAAGGATTGAATCTAAAAATTCATTCGTTGTTATTTTAAATTTTAGCGAAATTATTATGTATACTCAACGTGTTTAGGTTTTTAATTTTTAAGCAGGTTCATTTTTACGTTTATCCAATTTTGCACGTATTTCCATTGCACGCTTTTCGGAGACATCATAATTACGCATAACATAAATAGCGCCTAGTGTACCTAAAATTGGAAAACCAGAATAAAAGATCCTCAAACCAGTAATAGCTCCTTCTGGTTGTGTAGCTTCGGTCGGGTCAAAACCAACCAATGACATAATTACACCACTAAGTAAACCAGCTATAGCAAAACCAACCTTTACCATCCACCAATAAATGGCGCCATATACTCCTTCTCTTCTTTTTCCTGTATTCAATTCATCTAGATCAATCACATCGGCGGTCATTGACATCATTAAAGTAAATAAACTCCCTATACCAAAAGAGAAAAAAGGTAATGCCCATATAAACATGTAGGGTTTTCCAGGAATAAAAAGAAACCATAATAAAATATATCCAAGAATTGAAATTCCTTGTGAAAAGATAAATGCTTTCTTTTTTCCCATTTTTTTTGACATACGGGTAACTATAGGAATTACTAAAAAAGTAGTGGCTAAAGCACCTATACTTCCAAATAGAGTAGGCCAAATGCCCGCTGCTTCAACATTGCCATTAAATAAATGATATACAACAATAAAAAACGAAAATGTTGCAATGGTGTTAAATGCATTAAAAACTAAAAAAGTGGCAATACAAAGTTTTCGAAAAGGTACAGATTTAAATGCCTCTATAAAATTTTGTAATATTTCTTTTAAACTACCTCCAATGTTTTTTACAGTTAGCGGTGAATAATCCGCATCAATAGTCGATTTACTCTTTAAAAATATTGCGGGAACTACGGCAAAAATCATACAAGCAATTCCTACCCATAAGGCTAGTTCTCTGGTGGCTACTTCAGCTGATTCAAACCAGCCTTTGTCGTACATAACAACCCAAAACCAGGGTGCAATCACCCATGCCCATTGACCAATCCACTGTGCTACAGCCATAATATTAGTTCGCTCATGAAAGTCTGTACTCATTTCATAACCCATAGCTACATAAGGTACGCTAAAAATGGTCAAGCCTAAATAAAATACAAAGGACCAAAGAAGAAAATAGATAAAATTATATTCAATACTATTTTCTTTGTACAATTGCCACATAATTATAAACGCTATTCCCATAATGATGGCTCCTAAGAATATATATTGGCGTCTTCTGCCCCAACGGGATTTAGTGTTATCTGAAATAAAGCCCATAATAGGATCTGTAATAGCATCAAATACTCTTGGCAAAAAGAACAGAATTCCCCACATCCAACCAGGGAAACCCAAATCTTGAACTAATACTACCATAAAGATACCTAGCACAGCAGGAAACATTTGATTAGCAAGCATACCAATACCAAAAGCAATTTTTTGACTGAAAGGCACTTTGTTTTTTGAAACCAGTGTATTATTTATCATCTTATTTTATTTTTTTATTTCTGTAACTTTTATATATGTTTTTTACATCAAAAAACGTTTTTTTTCTATTTCGATTAATATCCACAATTCCCCAATATTCTTCATTAGGAGATCCATCATAAGGCACTCCACTACTTTTTGGTGCCCAACCGCCAGTATCTTGCGTATCATTTTTCCCTGCTTTCCACCAACCATCAGTAAAAGAGAATAATGCAACACCAGAACAGATTTTTTCATTGTTAAAAACAGCATTTAATATTTTTTTATTTGCATTGGCTTGAGCCAATTGATTCTCTCCTTCTTTATAGCCTTCATTGGAAATGGTCATAAAACTATCACTACCTGCTTCTGATAGATACATGGGTTTGGTGCTCAACGCTTCCCATTCAGAAAAAATGATTTCAGGTTTATCCCATCTATATACATTCATTCCCCAAACATCTATATTTGGGCTTAAAGAAAGTACTAGTTTGCTGGGCAAGTCGCCATGAGCCGTAGTTATTGGATGATTGGAGTCATTTTCTTGAATTTGAGCAGCGGCATCGTTCATTGCTTTATACCAATTATTCAAATTGCTCTCGAACCATTCTGGGTGATAGTTGTATTCATTACCTAATTCCCACATTAAAATGGCATTGTGGTTTTTATAAGTAGTAACATAATCGATAAACGAACCTGATTTTATATCGTAAAAACCGTCTTGATCGTAGCCAAATCCAATAATTATTTTTATTCCAACAGCATCAATTTTATCAAGAATTAATTTATTATCAATAGGTGAATACACTCGAATAGTATTGATTCCTGCCTCTACCATTAATTCTAAATCTTGGTCTATTGTTTCAAAACTTCTTATGCTACTCCCTTTTGCAACAGGATGATAACATATTCCTTTTATAGTATATGCTTTATTATTAACCAAAATTTGCCGTTCCGAAGCCTTAACGATACTGCTATTTGGTTTGTTTACGCAGGATATTAACATGAAAACGAGTACTAAATAAAAGGGGATTCTATTAAGTTTTAATATCATGATTAATTATAATTTTTCTTTATTTTTTCAAACTCATCTGCCTTTAAGGGCACTAAAATTGTTTTTATAAGGTTTTCTTTATTTCCGTTGAATGTTTTAGTAATTGGGTTTCCATCTCTTGTTAATCCATCAAAAACTCCTTGATCTACCAACTCCCAAATTGGATATTTTGCTTTGCCATTTAATTTTATCAACCCAAAATGATTTTCTGAACCACTTGTGTGCTTAGAATCTTTCCATTTTTCGTCAAAAGCTTCAAAATAAAAACATGACATACCAGCACTATTTGTCCAATCTCTCATGTATTTATAATATAATCCTTGTTTATATTCATCAGTAGCTCTTGTGCCTTCATCTCCGAATTCACCTATGGTATAACTCGACCAACCTGTTTCGCCAATATGAATTGGTTTTTCAACTCCTACACTTTTCATATAATTTACAACACTTTGATATTGAAAAACCGCATAATTTCTTGCACGTAACATGGCAGTATCAATTTTTTCTATTTTTGTTAAATCTTGTTCTTCATTAGGTGAAACCCAAAATTCAGGGTTATGATGTGTGTCATGAAATGGATACGTATGTACGGAAAGATAATCAACTGCCTTAATCAATTTTTCAAGGTCTTCTGTATGATACTCTTTTGTGCCGCCGCCCCAAGATGCAAAATTATCTGAACTTGTAATCCATAAATCTTTGGGAAGTTTTCCTTCTTTTTTTAAGTTTTGAAGATGATTTACCCATTTTAAAATTATTTTGGGTTTCACAAAATAGCGTGTAGCCCAATGTACCATGGCTTCGTTTCCAACGGAAATAATTTTAACTATATCGGGATATTTGTTTGCCAGATTAATGGCAC